>JACSRG010000165.1 GCA_014879865.1 Anaerolinea sp. | reverse complement strand
TGCGCCGCGCGGCGATCTTCGGACTGCGCCGCATCCGCACCACATGGGCGTTGATCTCGATCTACCGCGCCTTCCTCGAAGATGAACAGTGGTATGTGCGCTCCGCCGCGCAAGAAGCCTTCCAAGAGATTCAATATGGCACGGTCACGAATCCCACAGCGCCCTACCCCGCGCCGCAGGCGATCACATGGCTGCAAGAGTGGGCGGCGCAGCGCGGCGAACAAATCCCCACGCCCGAAGGCGCGATTCAAATGCTGCTGCGCGCGCTGCAAGAAGGCGAAGTCGGGGTGCGTGTGCTGGCGGCGACCGCATTGGGACAGTTGGGCTTGGTGAACAACATCAAGGCGCTGTACAACGCGCTGCGCGACGGGCGCGAGGAAGTCCGCGCAGCGGCACATCACGCGCTGGCAGACATGCAGATGCGGCTTGGCGAGAAACTGCCGTCGGCGGTGTAAACTGAGCAATTGCAGAGGGGTTGCAGGGACGCGCCGTTGCGCGTCCCATAAGTGATTCTACTGCTCTGTTGCTTCGGCGGTGACTTCTGCCGTCGGCATGACCTCGTTGGCGAGGTCGCATGGCAGCACGCGATCAAAATCCGCGTGGAACACATATTCGCGTGTCCCGGCTTCCAGCACGATGCGGTAGCCATCGATTTCCATCGCCGTGATCTGTTGATCGGGCAGCGGGCAGTTGAGGCTGCTGTCCGTCCACACCACCGGCACGACCTCGACGACTTGCACGCGCCGTTCAGAGATACCAAGTTCGGCGGCGACCTGCCGCTGCGCGATGCCGACCAGTTCGGCGGCGATCACGTCTTCGCTGAGGAGCGCATCCCCGACCTCAGCGGTCGCGGTGTGCGTCGGCACGACATCACCGGGCGCGGGCAGATCGGCGGGCGTCTGCGTGGGTGGGGTATCCGTTGGCGTGGCGGTATCCGTCGCCGGAATCAAAGCCGCCGTCGGCACAGCCGGCAGCGGCGTCGGATCGGCAGGCGCGCACGCCGCAACGCCAACCGTCAGCAGAATAATCAAAGCGATGAGGAGTACGGCGCGAGGCATCATGTGCGCGGATTGTTGATCAGTTCCTCAAGTTGGGCGCTGCTCAAGCCCTCAACGCTAACGAGCTTCTCGCGTCCGTTCGCGCCGACCACGATGTCGAGATGCGCGAGCTCTACGCCAAAGCGCGCCGCCAGAAATTCGAGCAGTTCCTTGTTCGCGGCGGGGTCGCCCGCACTTTCGGCGGTCAAGCGCACTTTGAGCGCGCCATCCTCTTGAATGCCCGCCATTTCGGTCTTTTCCGCCTGCGTCACCACGCGAACATTGATCGCCGCGCCGCGCCGTGCGTCCGTGATTTCAAATTTGCGATTCGTCGGCATTGCCCGATCTCACCTTCGTACTCGATGTTGAGTTGATGGTATCACGGGCTTGATTCTAGGACAAGTTTCTAGAACAACACCTGCATCAGCACGTTGATGATCAGGAACACGATCAGCGGGCTGAAATCGAACCCGCCCGTATTCGGCATCAGGTCACGAATCGGCTTCAAAACCGGTTCGGTCACGTCGAACAGGAACCGCGCAATCGGATGCGAACGATCCAGCCCCGGCAGCCAGCTCATCAAGACGCGCGCCAGAATCAGCAGTTCGAAGATCAGCAGTGCGTAGTAAATCAGAATCACAGTGTCACTTCCCTCTCACCAAAGATAGCCCTACCAATACGAACCAGCGTCGCGCCTTCCTCGATGGCGACGGGATAATCGTCCGTCATGCCCATGCTGAGGTCAGGCAGCGCCAAACCGAGCGATTCCGCCAATGCGTCGCGCAGCGCCCGCAGTCCGGCGAACACCGGACGCGCATCCTCCATTGCCGGGACGATGGGAGCCATCGTCATCAAGCCGCGCACGTTGAGCGCGGGCAGCGCGGCGATCTGCCGCACGTCCGCCCACACTTGATCGCGCACTGCCGGGTCACGTTCCCACCCGGACGCCGCGAAGCCGCCCTTGCTCGCCTCGCCGGAGATGTTGATCTCCAGCAGCACGTCAAGGCGCTGGTCGCGTTCTTCCACCAACCGCGCGAGCTTTTCCGCCAGTTTGACCGTATCCACCGAATGAACCACCTGAAACAGCGGCGGAATCTCCTTCGCCTTGCGGCTCTGGATGTGCCCGATCATGTGCCACGTCGGGGCGGCGCGTCCGGTTTCGACAAGCGCAGCAGTCACGCGCGGAATCTTCGATTCAGCCTCTTCTACGCGATTTTCGCCAAAATGTTGCACGCCCGCCGCCGCCGCTTCGAGCAGCAGGGCTGGCGGATGCGTTTTGCTCACGGCGATCAACGTCACGTCAGCAGGATTACGCCCCGCCCGCGCACATGCCGCCGCGATACTGCCGCGTACGTGTTCAAGGTTGTCTGCGATGCTCATAACGCGATGACCGCGCCGAACCGCCCGGTCTTTCCTTTCTCCTGCCGGTGGGAATAGAACTCATCGACGTGTTCGGCAGTACACAGCCCGGACACCTCGATCTGTTCGACGCCTGCCCGTTCCAAGTCGAGGCGGTTCGCCGCCCACAAATCAAAGTACGCCGTGCCATCAACCGGATCGCGGCGGATTAAGCCGTCTGTCGTGCCAAAATACGCCTGCACAGCGGCGACCACTTCCTCCCCGACCTGATAGCGCTTCACGCTGATGCTTGGACCGATCCCGGCGCGAATATCCGCCGGGTTGCAACCGTAAGCCGTGACCATCGCCCGCACCACCGCCGACGCCATCCCCTGCACTGTGCCGCGCCAGCCCGCGTGCGCCAGCGCGATGACGCCTTTGCGCGGATCATGATACAGAAGCGGCGTGCAGTCGGCAAATCGCATCGAGAGCGGTGTCCCGACGCGATCCGTCATCATGCCGTCGGCGTGCGCCAGCCAGCGCCGCCCGCTGACCGGCGCGTTGGCGATCACAACATCGGCGCTGTGTACCTGCCACACCGTACACGCCCGTGCATCCTCGACGCCAAGCGCGGCATACATGCGCTCGTGGTTGCGCCGCACTGATTTCGGGTCATCGCCGACATTACCACCTAGATTGAGCGAATCGAACGGCGCGCGGCTTTCCCCGCCCTGCCGCGTGAATATCCCATGCGTGACGTTTCCTAGTCCGCCGAACCGATAATACACCAGACCATCACGCGCGATCTGTTCCAATCCTCACCTCAATTCGCTTCAACCGTTTGAATACGGTAACGATTATAACCCCGCTCACCTTCGTGACGGAATGAGTTGTTAACCTTAACGTTCTTCGCTATACTGCTCAGTAAATATGGCGTTATACTGCTACAAAACGTAAACGAGACACATTGATGAATGTTGTAAAAACTGGCAGTGAGAAAGGAGACGCGGTTCGCTGTTTATCCCACAACAGTCAGCCGCACGCTTCATGAACGATCGCCGAGAGCGCCGCGCATCGCAGATGATATCCGTCTTGATCGTAGACGACCATCCGCTCTTTCGAGAGGGTTTGCAAATCGCGCTGGGTGCTGAAGACGACATTCAAGTCGTCGGTCAATGCGCAGATGGTGAGGAAGCACTGACGGCGGCGGCGCGTTTACAGCCGGACGTTGTGCTGCTTGACATCAACCTGCCCTCGAAAAACGGAATTCAGGTGACCCGCCTGCTAAAATCCGAAGCGAATCACATTGCCGTTATCCTGTTAACCGCGTACCATGATTCCGAACAGGTTCTCCACGCCATGCGTGCCGGGGCATCCGCCTACTGTCCGAAGGACATTACGCAAGACGATCTATTGGAAGCCATTCGCAGCGCCGCATCCGGGTACTATGTGATCGGCAAGCAGCGCATGGATCATGACCAGCTGAGCGGATGGATCAACACGCACATGGAGTCGATCAACACGCCCTACATGATCGACCCGGACGAGCACTATATCCCGCTCAGCCCACGCGAGATGGAGATTCTGGAATTCGTCACCAACGGTTTGAGCAACAAGGAAATCGCGGGACGGCTGAAGATCAGCCAGCAAACCGTCAAGAATCACATGACATCGATTCTGAAGAAACTCAACGTACAAGATCGCACACAAGCGGCGGTACATGCGCTGCGGCACGGTTGGGTACGCATTCACGGCGAAGGTCAAAAAAGTACATCCGCAAAAGGATAGGCGATGGATAGGGAACTACGTGGCGAAACCCGCGCCCGCGATGAATTGATCGAAATGCTGATGGGGGAACTAAAGCGGATTCGAGAGAAACTCGCGGAAATCAAGATTCAAATCGATCAGACGAACAACGTGGTCGAGCGCGAACAGACGCGCAACACCGACATCGTCACCGAACTTCGCACCATTCAAGACAATCTCGAAACAACGCCGCGTCAAGACATCCGCTCCAAATATGATGAAGCATTGGATGCGCGCTTCCGCCTGACCACTATGCGCGGTCAGCTCGAGAAATTCCAGAGCACCCGCGAATACTTGGAGCGCGACTTGCAGCTTTACGGCGCGCTGCTCAACAAATTGCAGGGCATCGAAACTGTCACCGTGTCAAGCGATGACGGCAAGGACGGCAGCGGCAAGGGTCCGATCAACATCGTGCGTGTGATTCAAGCGCAGGAAGAAGAACGGCAGCGCCTCGCGCGGCAAATGCACGACGGACCCGCCCAATCGCTGACCAACTTCATTTTGCAGGCGGAAATCTGCCAGCGCCTGTTCGACCGCAACCCGGCACGCGCCGCCGAGGAACTGGACAACCTCAAAAATGTTGCCAGCATCACCTTCCAGAAAGTGCGCGACTTCATCTTCGACTTGCGTCCGATGATGTTGGACGACCTCGGCGTGATCCCGACCGTCCGCCGGTACGTCGATTCGTTCCGCGAGAAGAACGACATCGACATCCGGTTGGATATTCTGGGCGAGGAACGCCGTCTCGAAACTCACCGGGAAGTCATGATCTTTCGCGGCATCCAAGAACTGATGGGGCACGCGCGGGATTATGCGAACGCCAGCGAGATCGATATCCGGTTAGATATTGGCAACAACCTCGTCCGCATCGCGGTCGAGGACAACGGACGCGGATTTGACGCCGAAGCGGCTTTTTCGAGCGAGGATGGGCATTCCCAAGACCCGCGTGTGCAGGGCTTGATCACGCTCAAAGAAAAGTTCGAGTTGGTGAAGGGTTCGGCGAGCATTGTCAGCAGCGAAAGCGACGGAACGAGCATCCGGCTTGAGCTGCCCACCAGCGATTAAGCGCACGCAGTACATTAGGACTAGTGAGGTAGACGCTGCGCCTGCCTTACACTAATGTCAAGGCAATACGCGCCTAATCCACGCTTATTTTAGAATCGTGCATTCACAAATCGCACACTCCTTTGGCCCCGACGGAGGCAGTTCTTTATGAGAGGTCTACGAGTTTTTCTGATCATCGCGATTTTGATCGTGTTCGCGGCGGTGGTTGTCGTTGTCGTACTCCCGGCGCTCAACCCGCCACAGGTCGCCCAGCAGCCGACACCGGGTCCTGAGGAACCCTTTACGCTGCCTGAAGTGCAGCCGGAAGAAACGCCGCTGCCGACCGCGACGCCGATTGTTTTCGTCGATCTGGTGGTGGCAGTGCAAGAAATTCCGCGCGGCATGGTCATCCCGGCGAACGCGATTGCCGTTCGTCCGTGGCCCCAGTCGGCGCAGCCAGTCGGCGGCATCGCGCTCCCCGAAGATGTCATCGGCAAGCGCGCCCGTACCGACATCTTCCGCGAACAGCCGATCCTCACCAACATGGTCGTGGATGACCTGACCAGCGCCGCGCGCGTCGGTTCGGACGCCGCCGCCGTGCTGCCGGAAGATTTGGTCGCGGTCTCGATCCCGATGGATCGCCTGACGAGCATCGCCTACGCGCCGCAAGATGGCGACCGCGTTGATCTGATCATTTCATTCCTGTTCGTCGAACTGGACGAGGATTTCCAGACGATTCTGCCCAACAACGTGACGCTGTTCCGCATCACGGAAGAAGGCATCGAACTGACTCAGGCGATTGTCGGTCGCCCGGACAGCTCATCGCTTGGCGCGATCATCGTCGGACCTAGCGAGCGCCAGCGTCCGCGTCTGGTCTCGCAGCGTGCGATTCAGGATGCGCTCGTCGTGCATGTCGGCAACTTCCCGTATGACGGTCGCTTTATCGGCGTGCCGCCCACACCCACCCCGGTGCCGCGTGATGACGAGGAAGGCGATGGTACGCCTGTTCCGCCGACGCCGCTCCCGCCGCGCCCGGACATCATTACGCTCGGCGTCAGCCCGCAGGAAGCCGTCGTCATTACGTGGTTGATCGAGGCACGTGTGCCGATCAATCTGGCGCTCCGTTCGGCGAGCAGCACGACGCGCGTGGCAACCACCGAAGTTTCGCTCGATTACATCATGGGGCAGTACGGGATCACCCTCCCCGGTAAGCGTCCGTATGGTATCGAACCGGCGATCCGCAGCATCCGCCAGTTAATGACGGATGGGCTGATCAGCTTGACGCAGGGTGAGTGATGGTTCAGAGCATCTAAGAACGGCGAGATAAGCCTATGTTGAACAGACCACAAGGCGACTCACGGGAACTCATCAGCGTGTTGATCGTGGATGATATTCCGGAGACACGCGAGAACATCAAAAAGCTGCTCGCCTTCGAGGAGCAGGAGTTCAAGGTAGTTGGATCGGTCGGGACGGGGCGCGAAGCCATCAAGGCGGCGATGGAGACGCGCCCCGACATCGTCATCATGGACATCAATATGCCCGATATGGACGGCATCAAGGCAACGAGTGAAATCACCAAAGCGCTGCCGACAACTGCCGTCATCATGATGTCCGTCCAGACCGACATGGATTACATGCGGAAAGCGATGCAGTCCGGGGCGCGCCAATTTTTAGGCAAGCCGATTACGCCCGACGAGCTGTACAACACGATCCGCGAAGTGTACAAAAGCACCGAACCGATTCGCCGTCAGGCACGGGCAATGCAGGATATGCCCATCGAAGTCCGTCAGAAAACGGTCGTGGTCACGTCGGACGAGGAAGGTATCGTCCGCGCGGGGCATGTGATCGTCGTCTACGGGCCCTCGGGGGGCACGGGCAAAACCACCATCGCCACCAACTTGGCATCCGGCTTGATGAAGAAAGGGATTCGCGTCCTCTTGGTCGATGCCGACTTGCAGTTCGGCGACGT
>JACSRG010000138.1 GCA_014879865.1 Anaerolinea sp. | reverse complement strand
GCCGCCGTCGCCATCGAGAACGCGCGCCTGTTCCAGATGACCGACTTGCAGCTTTCCGAGCGCGTGGGCGAACTGGAAACGATGGAGCGCATCGACGTCGAACTGAACCGTTCGCTGGACTTGGCGAAAGTCTCCGAAATCACCGTGCGCTGGGCGATGGTCAACACGAAGGCGACGGCGGGACTGCTCGGCATCGTGATCGCCGATCCGCCGCGCATGGAGATCGTATATAAGGCGGGATACGAAGCAGAAGACCTGCCCGAAGCGGTCGAGGGCTTGATCCCGCTCGACAAAGGGATTGTCAGCCGTGTGCTGCGTACCCGTTCCGCCGAACTTGTGCCCGATGTGAAGATCGACCCGAATTATGTGCCGTCGCTGCGCGGCGGTTTGTCGCAGATCACCATTCCGATGCTGTCGGGCGGTCAGGTCAACGCGGTGCTTGTGCTGGAGACCAACCGCGAACCGCGTCTGCGTCTCGCGGACATGCCGTTCTTGCAGCGTCTCGCCGATCATGCGAGCATCGCCATTGCCAACGCGCAGCTTTACGCCGAATTGACGCGCGCGAACGCCTCGAAGAGCGAATTCGTCTCGTTCGTCGCGCACGAACTGAAGAACCCGCTCACATCGATCAAAGGGTACTCGGATTTCCTGCTTGGCGGGCGCGTCGGCACGTTGAGCGAAATGCAGCGCAATTTCTTGAACACGATCCGGTTTAATGCCGAGCGCATGAACACGCTCGTGAGCGACCTGAACGACGTGACCAAGCTGCAAACCGATAACATGCGCATGGAATTCTCGTCGGTCAACATCCGCTCGATCATCACCGAGACGCTGCGTCCGCTGCAAAAGCAGATCGAGGACAAGGGGCAGTCGCTCGTGGTCGATGTGCCGGAAGACCTGCCGCTCATCCGCGCTGACCAGAATCGCCTGATTCAGGTGATGACCAACCTCGTCTCGAACGCGCACAAGTACACCCCGCAAAACGGCAACATCGCGGTGACGGCGCTGCTTGACGCCGATCTACGCGATAACAAGGGACGTCCGCAGTCGCCGATGATCCATGTCAGCGTGGCGGACAGCGGGATCGGCATGACCGACGAAGACCTCGCGCGGCTGTTCACGCCGTACTTCCGCAGCGATAACCCGCTGGCACGCGAACAACCCGGCACGGGCTTGGGCTTGACGATCACGCGCGGGTTGATTCAGCGGCACGGGGGCGACATCTGGGTCAAGAGTCAGGTCGGCGTGGGCACGACCTTCCATTTCACTATTCCGCTCGCCGAAGAAAAAGAGAAGGCTTCGTGATTTGGTTTCGCTATTGGTTTGTTCGACTAATGACCGGGATGGCAGCGGCGCGTTTGCGCCAGCAGCCGGTTGACGCCAAGCAGTACATCATCCGCCCGACCCCGGACATGCGCCTCGAAAACAGTGCGGCGAGTGGGTTGGGGAAACTGGAAGGTGCGACGAACTTCCGTGATATCGGCGGTTACAGGGCGCACGATGGACGGGTCACGGCGTACGGCAAGGTGTTTCGCTCCGGCGATCTTGGCGGACTGACGGAGCGCGACCTCGACTACGTGCTGAACACGCTGTGCGTCAAGTTCATTTGCGATCTGCGCAATCCCGAAGAGATCGACGCCGCGCCGAATCGCATTCCGGCGAACGCGGCACGCTATTTAAGCGTTCCCGTGATGCGCGCTTCGGGAGCGGCGGACGAACGCGGCATGATGCGCGCGCTGATCAGCGGAGATTACGACAAGATCGACGAGGCGTTCGGCAAGACGTACCTGAGCATGATCGACACGGCGGCGGACTCGTTCGGGCAGGTGTTGAAGGCGCTGGCAGACCCGGCGAATCTGCCTGCTGTGATTCACTGCACGGCGGGGAAAGATCGCACCGGGATCACGATTGCGCTGCTGCTGGCGCTGCTCGGCGTGCCGGATTTGGCGATCATCGCGGATTACTCGCTGACCAACCTCGCGTTTGATCGCGTGTATGCGACCGCCAGCGGCAACAAAAGCCTCACCGCGACGGGGATGAACCCGGCGATCCTCGTGCCGATTCTCGTCGCCAAGCCGCAGTGGATCGACGGAGTGCTGCGCTATGTGCGGCGGCTGCACGGCTCGGTCGAACGATATGCAACTACGGCATGTGGACTCACGTATACAGACATAGAGAAACTGCGCGCGTATCTGTTGGAGTGAACTTTGCGCCGCCTACTGCTGCCAGCACTGCTGGTTATCCTCACCGTTGTTCTGCTGTTCCGCACCCCGTATCCACAAATGGCTGTCGGATTCGGCGTACTTGCCTATGCGGGAATCGAGATTATCCGTCAAGGGATCGCTGCGATCCGCACGGGCGAACTCATCCTGCCGCGTCGTTACGGTCTGAATTTCAATGCTACGGGGAATACGGCTGTTGCTCAGGGCTGGCTGCGCGCTGGAATCGGCGTTGTCCTGCTCCTCGCTGCCGCCACATTCGGCTGGAATGCGCTGGCACTGTAAGTGTGCGGGTTCCGACTTTAGCGTTTCCAGATCGTGACCAGCGGGTAAATCTTGCGGTAATCGAGGACGTGATTCGGCACGTACCCGTTGAAGCCCTTCTGCACTTTGTACAGCATGACTTCCGGAGCGCAGCGCGCCACTAACGCCTCGTCGTACTCCTGTCGGGCGAACAATTCGAGCGCCTCAGCCGAGCCGAACACGGCGGCGGTGTCCAGTTCGACCGGACTCTGCCACGAGTTGAGCGCCGTTTCGATGACGGTGCGCAAGAATGCCTCGCGCTCCGGTTCGGCGGGTGGCAGCGCGGCAGGATCGATGATCAGGCTCAGGTCGATGTCGGAGTCGGGACGAAAGCCGCCGCGCAGTCCACGCGACCCGCCGAGCACGACGCGCAGCACGCCGGGATGGATGTTCCAGCGCGTTCGGTTGAGGAGGGCGGCGGTTTCCGGCAGCAGGTGATCGAGGTCGGAGGTGTGCATGGTGCGGCTTTCGTGAGGTGCAGGAATAAAAAATGCCTACCCCGATTGTCGAGCTAGGCATTGGATGGTCGCCTGAATCAGCCGAGGTGCGGCTTCAGTTGGTTGGTGATGCGATCCTTCGGCTGGAAGCCGGTGATGCGCGCGACAGGTTCACCCTTCTTGAATAGGATGAGGGTGGGGATGCTGAGGATGCCGTACTTCATCAAGACGTCGGGATGCTCGTCGGCGTCCAACTTGGCGACGCGAATCTTGCCGTCATACTCATCCGCGATCTGATCGACGAACGGCGCGATCATCTTGCAGGGACCACACCATTCTGCCCAGAAATCGACGAGGACAGGGGTTTCCGACTGCAAAACCTCGTTCTGGAAGTTCGACGTTGTCGCTTCAAAAGTTTTGATGCCCATCGAGACTATTTCTCCTTGCGTTTTGACGCCTCACTCCCACTATGCTATCATGACTCCTCGAGAGAAGTAGACGCAAAATTGGGAGTATGTTATCGGTTATATGATTCCAGACGATGCACATCTACCAGAACTTACCCGTCGTCAGGAAGAAATCTTATCCCTGATCGTCCGCGCTTATACCCAACAACCTGAACCCGTAAGCTCCAAACTGCTGGTCGAGAAATTCGGTCTTGGCTACAGTTCCGCAACCGTGCGCAACGAAATGGCGACGCTGGAGGAACTCGGCTACATCGCGCAGCCGCATACCTCGGCAGGGCGCGTACCGACGCAGATCGGCTACCGCTACTTCGTACGCCGCCTGCTCAACGTGACCGATATTTCGACAACCGAGCAGGCGCGGATCAGCGAACGGCTGCAAAGCACGCCCTTGGCAACCGAACAGTGGATGCGCTTGGCGGCGACGATCCTCGCGCGCACCGCGCAGACCGCCGCGCTCGTCACCCCGGTCAGCGCCGATACCAGCCGTTTCAAACATCTCGAACTGATTTCGATTCAAGGACGGCTTGTGCTGATGGTGCTGGTGCTGCAAGAGGGCACTGTCCACCAGCAAATGATCACGCTGGCGGAAGCGCTGCCGCAAACCCGCTTGAGCGAAACGGCGGAATTGATCAACCGGCTGTGTATGGACTCGAACGCGACGGAAGTGCGCGCGCGCAGCGTGCAAATGGGCGTACTCGAACGCGAGATCACCGAATTGGTAGCGGATATGATGGGCAAAGCCGACGCCAACCAGATCGGCTTGGTGTACCGCGAAGGCTTGAGCGACTTGATCAGCGCTTTCCCGAACAACGAAGGCGCGCAGCAAGCCGTCCGTGTGCTGGAAGAACGCGCCATCCTCAACATGATCCTCAGCCAAGTCATGCCGCCGATGATCAACAGCGTGCAGGTGGTGATCGCCGGGAACGGGCGCTGGGAAGAAATGAGCCACCTGACGATGGTCATCAGCCGCTACGGGATTCAGGGGCAGGCGAGCGGGGCAATCGGGGTGCTTGGTCCGATGCACATCAATTATGGGCGGGCGATCAGCACGGTCGGCTATGTCTCGAACGTCATGTCCAACATGATCAGCCATGCTTTCGAGCGGCTGCCCCCCGGCGAATCGGAGCCGGATTCCTCAAAAGACGAATAAGGTTCAATGCGCACGTTAACGTGATTCTATCATTGCCCTGATACACTGAACGACTGATTGTGTAAGGGGCGTTGGCGTTTAAGGAGAGAACATGACTCAAGAGACACCGATGACCGAGGAACAACGCGGCGACGGCACGCCCAACGATGGCGCGGCGAACGGCGCACCTACAGCGGATGAGAAGCAGGAATCGGTAGTGACTCAAGCAGAATTTCAAGCGGCACAGGCAAAAGCTCAAGAGTACCTCGATGGCTGGCAGCGCGCGCGCGCTGAATTTGCCAATTATAAGAAGCGCGTCGAACGCGAATTCAAAGATAACCAGCAAATGGCAGCGGGCGACACGATCAAGGCGCTGCTGCCGATTCTCGACGATTTTGAGCGTGCCATCTCGAATGTCCCGGCGGAACTGGGCGGCAACTCGTGGGTCAACGGCGTGACGATGATCCAGAAAAAGTTCAACAAGTTCCTTGAGGACGCCAACGTGACCATTATCGATCCGACCGGGCAGCCCTTCGACCCCAATCAGCATGAAGCGATTGGCATGGACGAAGCAACCGAGACTGTGCCGAGTGGTCATATCACAATTACCATGCAGCGCGGTTATTTGCTCGGCGAGCGTGTGCTGCGCCCCGCGCTTGTTCGGGTCGCGCAATAACAGCGTAGTGTAAGTCAGCAGCGAATTAATCACAGGAGAACATCCATGGGACGTATTATCGGTATTGACTTGGGAACGACGAACTCCGTCGTCGCCATCATGGAAGGTGGCGAGCCAACGGTCATCGCTTCTTCGGAAGGTGGTCGTTTGATCCCGTCGGTAGTCGCCGTCAATCCCAAGACGGGCGAACGTGTCGTTGGTAAAGTGGCGCGCAACCAAGCAGTCATCAACCCGGAGAACACGGTTTTCTCGGTCAAGCGCTTCATGGGGCGCAAGTTTGAAGATCCCGAAGTGCAGCGCGCGATCAAGTTTGTGCCCTACAAAGTGAGCGCCGCGCCGAACGGTGATGTGCGCGTGCACATGGGCGGACGTGAATACAGCCCGCCGGAAATTTCGGCGATGATTTTGCAGAAGATCAAGGCGGACGCCGAAGCCTATCTTGGCGAAACCGTCACGCAGGCGGTGATCACCGTCCCGGCGTACTTCAACGACGCGCAGCGTAACGCGACCAAAGACGCGGGCAAGATCGCCGGTTTGGACGTGCTGCGCATCATCAACGAGCCGACCGCTTCGAGCCTTGCCTATGGTATGGGCGAAAAGAAGAACGGCATCATTGCGGTGTATGACCTCGGCGGCGGTACGTTCGACATTTCGATCCTCGAAGTCGGCGACGGCGTGTTCGAAGTCCGCAGCACCAACGGCGATACCTACCTCGGCGGCGATGACTTCGATCAGGTGATCATCAACTGGATCGCCGACGAATTCAAGAAAGATCAGGGCATCGACCTGCGCAACGACCGTCAGGCGCTCCAGCGCTTGAAGGAAGCGGCGGAACGCGCCAAGATCGAACTGTCGAGCGTTATCAACACAGAAATCAACCTGCCGTTCATCACGGCGGATGCGTCGGGTCCCAAGCACCTGAACATGAATCTGAGCCGCGCCAAGCTGGAAAGCTTGACCGCCAGCCTCGTCCAGCGGTCGATTGACCCGTGCAAGGCGGCGCTGCGTGACGCAGGCTTGGAAACGAAAGACGTGGACACGGTGATCCTCGTCGGTGGTATGACGCGTATGCCCGCCGTCGTCGAAGCAGTGCGTAACTTCTTCGGCAAGGAACCGAGCAAGGGCGTTAACCCGGATGAAGTCGTAGCGCTCGGCGCGGCGATTCAGGGCGGCGTCTTGGGCGGCGATGTCAAGGACATCCTGCTGCTTGACGTGACCCCGCTGACGCTTGGCGTGGAAACGCTCGGCGGCGTGGCGACCCCGATGATCGAACGCAACACGACGATCCCGACCAAGAAGTCGCAGGTCTATTCGACGGCAGCCGATACGCAGACGCAGGTGGAAATCCACGTCGTGCAGGGCGAACGTCCGATGGCGGCGGATAACAAGTCGCTCGGTCGCTTCATCCTCGACGGCATTCCCCCGGCTCCGCGCGGTGTGCCGCAGATCGAAGTCACGTTCGACATCGATGCCAACGGCATCCTCAACGTGAGCGCGCGCGACAAGGCGACCGGACGCGAACAGAAGATCACCATCACCGCCAGCAGCGGTTTGAGCGAAGCGGAAATCCAGCGCATGGTCAAGGAAGCGCAGTCGCACGCGTCGGAAGACGCCAAGCGCAAGGAATCCGCCGAAGCCAAGAACAAGGCGGAAAGCGCGATCTTCGGCGCGGAGAAGTTCCTGCGCGACTTCGGCGATAAGCTGCCGGAAGATGCCAAGAAGCAAACCAACGAGCGCATCGAAGAAGTGCGCACGGCGGAGAGCGGCGGCGACATCAGCGCGATCAACGCGGCGGTTGACCGTTTGAACCAGCACCTGCAAACACTCGGCGGCACGATGTACGAGCAACCGGGCGCGGCGCAGGATGGCGCGAGCACGAACGGCGGCAATGCCAGCGGTGAAGACGTCGTCGAAGGCGAATACAAAGAGGTCTAAACGCAACTGACCCCATCTCCATCCTTCCCTGAATCCGGGGCGG
>JACSRG010000528.1 GCA_014879865.1 Anaerolinea sp. | reverse complement strand
CGTGCAGAGTTGTTCCTGACGAGGCGCGCCTGTTGTCACCCTCCCCCGAATTCGGGGGAGGTGCCAAGCTTTGCTTGGCATTCGGGGCGGGGTTGCGGTACGGGAGGAACAATGAAAAACCTACCCCTGACAGCCCGCTACGTCCCCGGCGTTGCTTCCGGTGTCGCTGCATCGTCCATCATCGCGCCTGTGTCCTCGAACTCGGCGCGCACAATCGGGAACTCCTCACGCGGCTCCTGCTGCGCGTTGAGCTGCGCGTAGAGCACATACGCCTCGCCATCCCGCGCGGCGACCGTCGTCGGGAACATGTCGCCGGGGTCGAACATGCCGGTGACGCGCGCCGAAGCGAAATCGTCGCCGCTTTCGAGGCGGTAGACCTGCGCGGGGTTATTCGTCACGACGACCAGCGTTTGATCATCGAGCAGCACCAGCCCATCCGCGCCGATGAACTGCGCGTCCACCTGCACGCGGGCGAAATCGGTCGGGTTTGCCAGCGGAATCTGGATCACGTCCGGCAGGCGCACGGCGAGTAAGCTGTCGCTCGGCGCGTGGTACACGATCCCGTTGAGCGCGAAATCGGTCGAGAACGTCTCATCTTCGAGGAAGACCTCGGCATTCCCCGCCGTATCCACGCGGTAGATCACGCCCGCGAAGCTGTCGGTCACGTAGGCGTTACCGTCGCCGTCCACCGTCACATCATTGATGAAATGTTCGGGATCATCCGGCAGCAGCGGCGCGAAATCCACCCACAGCAGATCAGCGCCGGTCGTCAGGTCATACACGCCGAGGTAGCCCTCGCGCTGCTGATCGGTCGCCGCGACGAGCAAACGGTTGCGCTCCTCGTCGGCTTCCAACCCCAAGCTGACCGGGATGCGCTCGTCGTTGATGAACGCACTGTGCGTGCCGTCGTCCATCACCATGTAGACCGTGCCATCTTGCAGCGAACTCACGTAAAAGCGATTGTTCAGCGCGTCCCATTCGACGCCTTCGGGGAACAACCCCGCGCGGACGAGCGGCACACGGTCGGGGAGTTCCATTTGCATGGTCGGCGTGACCTCTGGCGTCGCGTCTTGCGCGCTGGTCACGCTAAACGCCAGCCCGATCAGCGCGATCAGGACTCCGTTACGGATTCGTCGGATCGTCATCTCAACCTCCCTCAGTATACGAAACGCGGTAGATCACGCCGTTGCTGTCCTCGGCGATCAGCAGCGAGCCATCCGGCGCGATGGCAAGTCCCGCCACCCGCCCGAAGTTGGCGATCTGTTCGGAGATCAGGAAGCCGCTCAGGAACGTCTGGAACTCGACCGGCTGTCCGTTGTCGTCAAACACCAGCCGCACGATCTCGTAACCGGAGGGTTCGCTCCGATTCCACGAGCCGCGCATGGCGATGAACGCATCGTTGGTGTATTCGTCAGGGAATTGATCGCCGTTGTAGAAGACCATCCCAATCGGCGCGCTGTGCGCTGTGTAGGTCAGGTCAGGCGGCGCGGTGCGCTGGCAGTAGGCTTCGCGTCCCAAGCCCCCCGGCGGCGGACTGGGGATGAAAACATCCGGCTGCTGATCGGCGAAACAGAAGGGCCAGCCGTAGTTCAAATCCTGCACCAGCCGGTTGAGTTCTTCCGGCGGCTGATCATCCCCGCGCCAGTCCGACCCGTGATCCATGCCCCACAGATCGCCCGTGACCGGATGCCAGCCGAAGCCAATCGTGTTGCGCAAACCCGCCGCGTAAATCTGACGGTCGCTGCCATCCAACCGCACGCGGATGATCGTCGCCGCTTCCGGGTTCGGCTCGACACAGGCGTTGCAGTTGCTCCCAACGGTGATGTACAGCCATCCGCCGCCATCCGGCGCGCCTTCTGGCGAGACCGCCAGCGTGCGGTTCGGGTGCTGCCCCGCGTCCGGCAGCCCGCTCAACAGCTCACGCGGCGCGCTCAACGCCGCCCCGCTCGACCAGTCCGCCACGTACACCCGCGTATCCGTCGCCAAGTACACCTGATTTCCGTTGAAGACAATGCCGTGTACGTAAGGCAGGTCGGACAGCACGACGTTGACTTCCGGCGAGTCTGCCACGCCGTCGCCGTCCGCGTCCGTCAGCGCGATCACGTCGCCTTCTTGGCGGCGCGTGACGAAGATCGTGCCGTCCGGCGCGACCGCAAACCAGCGCACATTGCCCAAGCCCTGCGCGAACACGTTCACGCTGAAGCCGTCGGGAAGCTCAAGCCGATCCAGATACGCCTCGTCAAACGGCAGCGTCTCGGTGATCACCGCGCTGCCCTCAATCGTGTTCGCCAAACCCTGTGCCGCTTCGTCGGTCGGTTCCGGCGTTGTGTCTTGCGCCGCCGCCCCGAACGCCGCCAGCATCACCCCTACCAATCCAAGCCTTCGTAACCACCGCATAAAATCGACTCCACTAAACCGTCACGATGTACTGTAAGCGAGCGACATTCACGAATACAAGCGAATCGCAATCGCACTCATGGGTTATTTAGCGTTACAATACGCGCCATCGTTATGGTTCGGGTAGGCTGCACATGGAACTCACTGCCAATCAATTCAACCAGCAATCGGTGATCGCGCTTGAAGATATTCAACTCAAGACCGCGCTGGATCGCGGCACGGGGAATGCGGATGGTCGCCGCCGTCAGGTGATGGGCGAACTCGAACACGCCGCCCAACTCCGCCAGCAGGGGCGCGGATCGCGCCTGCGCGCGCTGCACGATCTACCGGATTTGTTGGAGCAGCTCGAAGCGAACATCAGCGCGCGGGGCGGACATGTGCTCTGGGCGTCGGATGGCGCAGAAGCCAACCAGCACATTCTGGAGATTTGCCAGCGGCACAACCTCAGGCGCGGGGTGAAAAGCAAGAGCATGGCGACCGAAGAGATCAACATGCTGCCCTTCCTCGCGGAACACGGCATCGAAATGCTCGAAACCGACCTCGGCGAGTACATCGTGCAGTTGAGCGACAGTTACCCCAGCCACATTATCATGCCGGTCATGCACATGACCAAAGAGCAGGTGCGGTCACTGTTCATGGAAAAGCTCGACATGCCCTACACTGACCACGCCAGCGAGATGACCGCCTTCATCCGCCGCCACCTGCGCAACAAATACATCGAGGCGGATTTCGGCATGAGCGGCGGCAACTTCATGATCGCCGAGACGGGCTCGGTCGTCATCGTCACCAACGAGGGCAACGGACGCCTCTCGACGGGCGTCCCGAAAGTGCATATCGCCGTCGTCGGCATCGAAAAGGTGCTGCCGACGTGGGAAGACTTCGCCACGCTGATCCAGCTTTTGCCGCGCAGCGCGACGGGTCAGCGCTTGAGCGTGTACGTCAACGGCTTCAGCGGACCCGCGCCTTCCGGCGAGAATGACGGACCGGAGGAGTTCTATCTGATTCTGCTCGACAACGGACGCAGCAACATCTATGCCAGCGAATACACCGAAGCACTCGCCTGCATTCGCTGCGGCGCGTGCTTGAACGCCTGCCCCGTCTACCAGAACGTCGGCGGTCACAGCTACGGGTGGGTCTACCCGGGTCCCATCGGCTCGATTGTCACGCCGCTGCTCAAGGGAATCGAGAACGCGTCGCCGCTGCCGTTCGCCAGCAGTCTATGCGGCGCGTGCAAACAGGCGTGCCCGGTGGACATCAACATCCCCGATATGCTGCTCATGCTGCGCCGTGACCTCGAAAACGTGCAAGACCCGATCTGGAAACTGGGGATGAAGGGCTACAACTTCGCCTTTAGCAATCCGCTGCTCTACCAAGTGGGCGGCAAGATCGCCAGCATCGGCAGCCGCTACGTCGAGCAGTATGACATCCCACTGCCGTATCCGCTCAACGGGTGGACGCAAAACCGCGACTTCCCGCCGTTCGCCAAGCAGTCCTTCCACGACTGGTGGCGGCAGAACCGCGCCGACACGCCCGAATGAATCGCGGGGTAGACATACGGGTCTGCCCCTCTGCACTAGGTTCTAGCTGCAAACCGCCCTCACCCTAAATCCCTCTCCCTCAGGGAGAGGGACTTCACCCCTTCGCCCTGAGGGAGAAGGGGATGGGGGATGAGGGTTACAATGAGTTTGCAGACACTAATTCCATTCCACGTCGATGATCGTCACGTCGCCGCCCTCGTCGATGCGCGGCACGCTCGAATCATACGTCACCCGAAACACCGTCCCCGGCGGTAAGAAGCGCTTCGCCATCCCGTACGCCAGCCCATAGGTGAAATCATCCGGGTACAGGTGCGTGTGAATCGTGCGGATGTGATGGTCGTTGATCTGCTCCGCCTTGACCTCGCCGATCTGCCCGTTGCGATGCTGCAAGTGATAGAGGTCATTCCACAGGAACAGGATCGTAGACAGCGGCGCGTTGACCAGCTCCGGCGGCATGAGCATCTTCTGCGCCACTGCCATGCCAATGGCGACGAGATTCATCATCCCGCCGTTATCCGCGCCAATCTCATTCAGAATGGCAATGAAATTGCGCGCCGAATACCATTTTTGCGGATCGATGGTGTTCAGGTTGTATTTGTCGAGATACGGCTGAATGTCGTCATGCTGGATGTTCTCGACAATCGAGAGCATGGATTGACCGATAGTTTCTGTTTCAGCCTCAATCGGAGGACGCATCTGGAGCAGCCTTTCAGTGGAGTCTTGGACGTTGCTCCACGCGCAAATGCATGTGGATTGACTCTAGTTATATGCCAAGAATTAAGGCTGAAGCATTAAGACTATACGAAGTTTACGAATGTGAGCAACTATTTATTTATTCTTCTGCTGGATGGGCAGGAGTGTCCCACCCATCCAGTCTCCATCCTTACCCCTCCCACTTGATGTCGATGATCGTCAAATCGCCGCCTTCGTCCATGCGCTTCGTGTGTGGATCATACGAGACGATGAAGTGCGATTTGGGAATCAGAAAGTGCTTGGTCAAGCCGTAAGCAACCCCGTACGACAAATCGTCCGGGTAGAAGTGATCGTGCACAGTGCGGATATGGCGCGGGCTGACCTGTTCGGCTTTGACGCTGCCGATCTCGCCGTTGCGGTGAATCTGGTGGTAGAGCGTGTCCCATAGATGAAAGAATGTGATCAATGGTGCGCCTTTCATCTCCGGCGGCAGGTCTTGCGCCAGCGAGTCGATTTGCGCCATGCCGACCGCGACGAGGTTCGACATCCCGCCGGGGGCTTCGCCGATCTCGTTGAGCACGCCCAGAAATGAGGTCAGTGGATACCACGTTTCCGGGTCAACTTCGTGCAGCCGGTGTTTCAAGATGAAAGGTCTAATTTCGTCCTGCTGAATGTTCTGGACGATGCCGAGGATAGAGGAGCCGATGACTTCGAGCTGAGGATCGACGGGGCGACGCATATGCTAGTCCTTTCATACACTACCATAAAGAAGCCTTCTGCTATGACTGCTCTATGTAGTATAAAAGGAGGCAGCGCGCCGAGCGTTAAGATTTGGTTTGTTTCTTACCCGCATTTACAGCGGAGACACTTCGGCGGGAGTGCCAGCTAGTCGTTCAGGTGTTTCGACCCCGCGCTGAACACGCCCGTCTGCGTCCCGGCAAGGTGGCGGAGCAAGCCCTCCGCCATCTGCGAACGCGCCGTCAGCACCTAGATTTACGGCTTGGTCGCGGTGATCCGCGCGCTGTACAGGTACGGCATCCCCGGCTGGCGCTCGACGATCCCTTCGGCGTTCGTCTTGTCCACGACGGTGATGTTCGTGAAGCCCGCCGCCGCCATCATCCCGGTGTACTCCTGCGCATCAATCGCACCCGTAACGCATTCCGCCCACTGCGCAGTATCGGCGCGCAGTTCGGCGCTGAAATCGCCTTCGGTCACGATATCGCTCACGGCGATCCGTCCACCCGGCTTGAGCACGCGGAACGCTTCTGCGAACACGGCGGCTTTATCCGGCGACAGGTTGATCACGCAGTTAGACATGATCACGTCTACGGTGCTGCTGTCCACCGGCAGCGCCTCGATCTGCCCCTGCCGGAACTCGACGTGCGCGACGCCCATCTTCGCTTTGTTGGCATTCGCCTTTGCCAGCATGGCGGGAGTCATGTCCACGCCGATCACATGCCCGGTCGCGCCGACCTGCCGCGCCGCGAGGAAGCAGTCGATCCCCGCGCCGCTGCCCAGATCGAGCACAGTTTCGCCCGCTTGCAATCCGGCAATTGTCACCGGGTCGCCGCAGCCAAGCGACAGGTTGACTGCATCGGCGGGCAAGCCTTCCAACAGTTCGACGTTGTACAACTGCGGCGTGTCGCAGCAGCCCGCGCTCGATGTTCCACAGCACGATTGCTGCGCGCCGCTGGCGATTGCGCCGTACCGTTCTTTGACAACGTCGTGGATTTGGTCAGTCATGGATACAACCTCCTCATGTGAATACCTTTACAGCCATAAAGACGGAGGCGGAGCAAAAAGGATGCAAATCAGCAGTCGTCCACGGCGCATCCGCAGCGCGGCGTATAGTCGATCACTGTGCCCTGCCGGTCGAAGTGGAGTTCGCAGCACAGCAGGAACAATTCGCGCAGCATCTTCTTGGCGCGCTGCACCCGTGACTTGGCGGCAGGCAGCGAAATCCCTAAATGCGCCGCCAGCGCTTTCTGCGTCATGCCCTGCATCTCGGTGAGGATCAATGCTTCGCGGTATTCATCCGGCAGCAGGGTGATCATCTGGCGCACGCTGGAGGCGAGCCGCACCCGGAACTCGGCGTCGGCGTCGTCTTCCGGCGCGGGCAGCAGATCAATCACGTCGTCGGGATCGACACCCGCCGGCAGCCCGTCAAAGGGTTCACTGCGCCGGTAGTAGTCGATGATCACGTTGCGCGCGATCTGGTAGACCCACGCGTGCAGCTTATCCTCGTCGCGCAGGATGCCGGTCTGCACGCGAACGTACACCTCTTGCAGCAGATCATCGGCGGTTGCTTTGTCTGGCACGCGCACCCGGATAAAGTGCACGAGCTGATCGTTCAGATTGTTCCACACCAGTTCCGCGTTCACGCCTGTTTCCTAGACCTTGTGCCAGCACCATCATGATTGTAGACGAATCCGCGTGAAAAAGGATGCAAATTGGAATCGCATGAGAGTAGACTGGTCATTATTTCAATTGACATTAAAATAAGCGAAAAACGGGAGCACATGAACAATGACCGATGATCTTCAAGATACGCTCAAGGCGGAGAACCCGCGCGATCAACGCAAACTCTTTTTGTGGAGCTGGCTCGCGCTGATCAT
>JACSRG010000317.1 GCA_014879865.1 Anaerolinea sp. | reverse complement strand
GCAACGCAAAGACGCCAAGACGCGAAGACGCAAAGTGAAGTGGCAAGAAAAGAAAGAACGCAACGCAAAGACGCGAAGGAATGATGACAGAAATGATACCGATTTCCCACCTCAGTCCAGTTCATAAACTGAATGATTTCTACCCGTGGGATCGTCCGCTAACAGACCAGCAGATGATAGAAATATTTTTAGCTCGTATTGAAGGGTATCAATTGGCACCTGCCGAAACTCTTTTATCACCCGCTATTCACCATGCTGGGTTTGCTGCTTTGCACATTCTTATGAGTTACTTTGAAGGAATAGAGCAATATAAGCAAGGTAAGAGGTCGAATAGCGCGCCAAGTGGATTTTTCTGGCGAGCTTTCCAAGAAGTATTCAGAGATGAGATAGAGGAATTGAAAGGAAAGGAGTTAGGCAAGTCTTTTGGGAATGATCTCTATCATAATCTGCGCTGTGGGCTATATCACGACGGATCGACGCGACAAAACATTAGGATTCACGGAGATTACCCAAGTGCATTTTCGGTCAATGATTATGGTCTAGTCGAAATCAATCCCCACCTTTTCCCTAACAAAATACGTAGACACTTATATGAATACGTGAATGAATTAAGAAGACCGGACTATGATCAGTTACAGAAATTTAAGGCAATGTTCGAATTAGCCTTTCAGGGCAAACTTCCAGATGGGTTACTCAAAAAGGAAACTGGACTATGAGAGTCTCAATTGCGTCTTCGCGTCTTTGCGTTGAGCCTTTCTCTTTTCCTTTCTTTTCATCTCTATCGAGCGAGACTCTCCCATGTCATTCTTGACGCCGCTGGCGCTGATCGCCGGGCTGCTGGCGATCCCGATCCTCCTGCTCTACATGCTGCGGCTGCGGCGGCGCGAAGTCACCGTGAGCAGCACCTTTCTGTGGCAGCAAATCCTGCAAGATCGGGAAGCCAACACCCCATGGCAAAAACTGCGCCGTAATCTGCTGCTGTTTCTGCAACTGCTGATTCTGGCGCTGCTGGTGTTCGCTTTAGCGCGCCCGTATATGATCGTCCCGGCGGTGAGCGCGGGCGAAACGGCGCTGCTGCTGGATGCGTCGGTCAGCATGAACGCCACCGACTCGACCGATGGCACGCGCTTTGACGAAGCCAAGCGGCGCGCGCTTGAAATCGTGGACACGATGAACGCGGGTGACCTGCTGACGATCATTCGCGTGGCGGATGCGCCGGAAGTCCTCAGCCCGTACACCAGCGATCAGACCGCGCTGCGCGCCGCCATCAACGCCGCACAGCCGAGCAGCGCATCGGCGGATTGGAATGCCGCGCTGACCCTCGCGGCGGCGGGCGCTGCCGGAGCAGTCGATTTCAACGCGGTGATCATCAGCGACGGCGGCGGGATGCTCAACCCGACCGACGATTCGATCCAACTACCCGCCATCCCCGGCGAACTGCGCTATATCCCGGTCGGGGCGGCGGGGAGCAATGTGGCGATCACCGCGCTGGCGACGCGCGCCCTGCCGGGTCAACCGCCGCAGTTGTTCGCGCAGATGACCAATTACGGCGCGGAAGCCGCCCGCGTGATCTTCACGCTGCGCGTGGATGGGGCGATCCTCGATGCCAACGAGTACACGATTCCGGCAGGCGGGAGCATCCCGCTGGCGCTGGACGAACTCCCCACCGATTTCACCGCGCTGAGCGCTTCGATCACCCTGCCGACCGATGCCACAACGACCGATTATCTCGCCGCCGATAACACGGCATGGGCAGTCAACGCGGCGGTGGGCGGGCGGCGCGCGTTGATCATGACCGAGGGTAATCTGTTCGTCGAGCAAGTGCTGCGCAGCCTGCCGGGAGTCGAGGCGTTCACAGGGGATATCGCGCGCGGGCTGCCGGTCGAGCCATTCGACTTGTACGTGTTCGATGGGTGGCTGCCCGCCGAATTCCCCGACGCCGATATGCTGTTCATCAACCCGCCGCGCTCGAATACGCTGTTCGCGGTCGGCGGGGAAAGCAATCAGACGGGCAATCCGCGCGTGCGCCGCGATGATCCGCGCATGACGTTCGTGGATTTCAGCACCGTCAACATTTTGAAGTTTCGCCAAGTTACGGCGACATGGGCGGACGCGCTGATCAGCGCCGATGGTGGGGCGCTGCTGCTGGCGGGCGAACGTGACGGCAACCAGATCGCCATTCTGACGTTCGACGTGCGCGACTCGGATTTGCCGCTGCAAATCGCCTACCCGATCCTCATGTCGTCGCTGCTCGACTGGTTCACGCCGCCGCGCGTGATCAACGCGCCGGACGGGCTGAACGTCGGCGAGTCGCTGCCGGTCAACCTGCCCGCCGAGGCGGACGCCGCCACCGTGCTTTACCCGGACGGATTGACGCGGTCATTCGGGCGCGACTTCAGCGCCTTCACCGATACCGCCGTGCCGGGACTCTACATGGTGCAGGCGACCGCAAACGGCACAGTCGTGAGCAGCGCCGCATTTGCCGTCAACGTGTTCGACGCGGGCGAAAGTCGGATCACGCCGCAGGCGACGATCCGGTTAGGCGATACCGTCGTCACCACCACCGTCGAGGCGGAAATCGGTCAGCGTGAGTTCTGGACGTGGCTGGCACTCGCCGCGCTGCTCGTCCTGCTGATCGAATGGCTCGCCTATCACCGCCGCATAACCGCACCGACTTTGTTCAAGCCGCTAACCCGCCGGAGCGTCCCCGCATGAGCCATTTCTTCATCAGCTATTCGCGCCATGACCGCAAACGACTCAACTTCGACCGCTTGTTCAACGACCTGCGCGCGGCAGGGGTTCACCTGTGGATCGTGCCGGATGACGTTCCACCGGGGGTCGATTGGGCGGAAACAAAAGATAAGGCGCTAGAAGAATCGGACGGCTTGATCTACGTCTCCAGCCGCGCTATCGAACGCACGCAGGTGATCGCCGTCGAAATCCTGCTGGCGCAGCGCATGGGCAAGCCGGTATTCACGCTGCTGCTGGCGGGGGAAATCGGGCAAGTGCCCGTGTCGCTCCGAGCGGATGCTATCGACTTCCGGGGGAATTATCAAACGGGGCTGAAAACTCTGCTCGAACGCCTGCCTAAAGAGGGGATGGCGAGCAAACCGCTCAAGAAGACTGCGCCGAAGTCGAAAGGCTACGTCTTCATCAGCTACGCGGAGGAAGATACGGCGTTCGTCACCAAGCTGCGCGAATTCTTGAAGGCGCGCGAATACGGCTACTGGGATTATCAGGACAGCGACCGCAATTACCACGCCTTCCTATTTATGGAACTGGAAGAAGTGATCAAGAACGCGGCGGCGACGATCAGCGTCATGTCGCCGGACTGGAAACGCTCGAAGTGGGCGGCGAAAGAATTCTTCTTTTCGGAAGAAGTCGGCACGCCCGTCTTTCTGCTCAAGGTGCAGGAGATGGAGCCCACACTGGTCACGGCGGGCATCCCGTACATCGACTTCACGCGCGATGAAGCCAAAGGCTTCGAGCGGTTGGATCGGGAACTGCGTAAGAAGGGTCTGATATGATTACGCCAACCGGCTTTTTGATCCCGGAAGACAAGATCGCCGAGTTTTGCGAAAAGCACCGGATTCGCAAGCTGGCACTGTTCGGCTCGGTGCTGCGTGATGATTTCGACGAGGACAGCGACATCGACGTGCTGGTCGAATTCGAGCCGGATGTCAACTTGGGCTTGGACTTCTTTACAATCCAGTTCGAGCTGGAGGACATGCTCGGACGGCGCATTGATTTTGCAACGCCAGAGATGTTAAAGCGCTATGTTCGCCGCCGAATTCTAGACAGTGCACAGGTGGTGTATGAACGAGCGGGATGAAGGTCGCTTGCGGGATATGCTGGATGCAGCTAGGAAAACCCAACGGTTCGTTTCGGGCAGAACGCCTGCCATGCTGGAAAAAGATGAGTTTTTCGCTGCCGCACTGTCGTATGTCGTGCAGATCATTGGCGAGGCAGCTTCTAAAGTCTCTGTTGAAGTCCAGCAGGAGTTCTCTCAGATTGAGTGGCGTCAAATTATTGGTATGCGCAATATCATCGTGCATGATTACTTGAATACGCGCTTTGACATTCTTTGGAATGCCGCAACCATCAGCGTTCCTGAATTGATTGCGCAGTTGGAGGCGATACTGCCGCCGTTTGTAGACGAGGATAGCGAGAGTCAATCTGATGACATTTAGTTTTCCCGTCGCGCTGATCCTGCTGCTGGCGCTGATCCCCGTGATCTACATAGGGCGTCCGCGTGTGCCCTTCCGGCGCGGGCGGGACATCGCCAGTTTGCTGCTGCGCGCCGCGATCCTCACGCTGGTGATTCTCGCGCTGGCGGGGGCGCAAGCCGCGCAAGCTGCCGATAAGCTGGCGGTCGTCTTCCTCGTGGATATGTCCGACAGCGTAGGCGGCACGGATCGGCAGGTCGAGTACATTCGCACGGCGTTGAATTCGATGCAGCCGCAGGACGAAGCCGCCGTCGTCGTCTTCGGGGCGAACGCGCTGGTCGAACGCCCGATGAGCGGCGTCCGCGACATCACCGCGCTTCGTTCGACGCCCTTGACGGGTAACACGGATATTCAAGAGGCGATCAGTCTTGCGCTGGCGCTCTTTCCGGCGGATTCCGCCAAGCGTATCATCATCCTCAGCGACGGCTTGCAGACGGTCGGCGACGCGCAGATCGCCGCACGGCGTGCCGCTGCAACCGGCGTGCAGATCAGTTACGTGCCGTTCACGCGGGAGCAAGCGCCGGAAGTGCTGGTCAGCGATGTGCGTGTCCCGGCGTCGGTTGGCGCGGGGCAGTCGTTCGATCTGAGCCTGACTGTTACCGCCGAGGAAGCAACCCCGGCGGCGATCACCGTGTTCGCGGGTGGCACGATCATTCACCGGCAGGATGTCGATCTGCGGGTGGGTGATAACCACTTCGCGCTCACGCTGCAAGCGGGCGAAACGGGCTTCCGCGATTTCCGCGTGCAGGTTGATCCGGTCGGGAGCGACAACTTCTACCAGAACAACGGACTCGCCGCCTTCAGCCGCGTCGTGGGGTCGCCGCGTGTACTGGTCGTGACGCAGGCTGCGAGCGCATCCGCGAATCTTGTCACCGCGCTGGAACAGCAGGGCTTGCTGGTCGATGTGGTCGGACCGAACGATCTGCCCATCGGCATCGCGGCGCTGGCGGATTACAACTCGATCATTCTGGATAACGTCCCGGCGACCGTGCTCTCGAACGAGCGCATGGAGACGCTGCAAACCTACGTGCGCGATCTCGGCGGCGGGTTGATCGCCGTCGGCGGCGAAAATGCCTATGCGCCCGGCGGCTACTTCGAGACGCCGCTCGAAGAGACGCTCCCGGTCTACATGCAAATCCGCGACCAGATGCGCCTGCCGCAGTTGACCATCCTCTACGTGATCGACCAGTCGGGCAGTATGTCGATGGTCGGTCCGAGCGGCGTGGAAAATATCGAACTGGCGAAAGAGGCGATCATCCGCTCGATCAACTTCTTGCAGGCGAATGATCGCGCCGGGTTGATCTCGTTCGATACCGAGGGGTACTGGCTCGCGCCGCTTCAGCCCGTGCTGGATCGGCTGGCGCTGCAATCGTTCGTCGGGTCGCTGCGCGCGGGCGGCGGTACGGACATCCTCGCCGGGATGCGCCTTGCGGGAGAGGCAATGCGCAATGAGCCGTCCGACCGCAAGCATATCATCCTGCTGACGGATGGCGGGGCTGATCCGGGCGGGCTGGTCGAACTGACCGACGAACTGTACACGACGTACGGCGTGACGACTTCGGTCATCAGCATCGGCGAGTTTACCGCACCCTTCCTCGCGCAGATGGCGCAGGCGGGCGGCGGCAATTACCACGAAGTCGCGCTGGTCGAGGCGATTCCGCAGATTTTTGCGCAGGAAACCGTGCTGGCGACGCGCTCGTACATCATCGAAGGGGAGTTCACGCCGACCATCGGCGCGCTCAGCCCGATCATGGATGGCATTAGCGAAGCGCCGCCGCTGCTCGGCTATGTGGCGACGACGCCCAAAGATACCGCGCAGGTGATTCTTCGCACGCCGAACGCCTTCGCCGACCCGGTGCTGGCGGCTTGGCAGTATGGTTTGGGGCGCGCGGTCGCCTTTACCAGCGATGCCTCGGCGCGCTGGTCTGCCAACTGGGTCAACTGGGAAGGTTTTGCGCGCTTCTGGTCGCAAACCGTGCGCTGGACGATCACCGAAGGCACGGATCAGAATCTTGAGTCGCGCATCGTCATGGAAGGCGAAACCGCCCGCTTGATCGTCGATGCGCGGGACAACGCGGGCGGATTCCTCAACGGCTTGAACCTGATCGGGTCGCTGGTCTACCCGGATCGGCAGGCGGTCGGCTTGCAGTTGGAACAGGTCGCGCCCGGACGCTACGAGGCGACTTTCACCCCCGGCGCAGAAGGGGCGTATTTCATCCGCGTGTCAGAAGCTATAGATATTGAGGGCAGCATAGATGATGCGGATTCTGGGGACAGACTAACACAGCAAGGTGGTTGGGTGATGAGCTATTCGCCCGAATATGATCCGCGCCGCACTTCGCTTGCTATCTGGGGAGAAGGTGAAGAAGGATCGGAAACCGAGTCGCCCCTCTACTACCGTCTCGAAATAGAGAATCCAAACACAGCCTTTGAACATTCGCTGAACGTGCAAACGGCGACGAGTCCGCTTGCACCGCTGTTCCTGCTGATCGCGCTGCTGCTGCTGCCGGTGGACATCGCCGTGCGCCGCCTGCTCGTCACGCAGAGCGATCTGGCGCGGCTGCGGGCGTGGATCGCTTCCCGGCGTCCCACACCGACGCCGGAAACATCCGAGCGGCTGTCGTCGCTGATGGACGCGAAAGCACGGGCGCAGGGCAAAGCCGGGACTCCGCCGCCTGCAACCCCACCCCCGACAAGCGGCAAGCCAGTCGCCCCGGCAACGGGGAGTGTTCCGTCGCGCCGCGCCGGAGCGCAGTCGGCGTCGAGGACGGCGGATGAGGGTAATCTCGCCGGACGGCTGCTGCAAAAGCGGAAAGATCGCGATGAGGGGAATTAGTCGCGCTTGAAAGCTTTTTATTCGGATACGTTCGTGCTGCCGCTGTCGCCCGATCATCGCTTCCCGATGGCGAAATATCGCCTGCTGCGCGAGCGGGTGATCGCCGAGGGGATCGTTGCGTCCGCCGACCTGATCGTGCCGGACGCGGCGACCGACGCGGAGATTCTGCGCGCCCATGACGCCGAC
>JACSRG010000183.1 GCA_014879865.1 Anaerolinea sp. | reverse complement strand
ATGACGAGTTTTCAGTATAGCGGAAAACTGCCCCTTGCACATGACGTTACGTCAGCCTGTAGAGTCGCCGTGTTGCACGAATAAGGAGGTAGTCATGAGCAAGAAACAGGTCTTTGGCGATCTGTCGCCGGAGCAGGAACAGGCTTACGCCGACGAAGCCGCCCGCCGCTGGGACGCGGAGAAAGTCCGCGAGTCGAACCGCCTGTGGAAGAGCTATTCGGCAGAAAAGAAGCAGCAGATCAAGGACGAGGGCAACGCGATCTACACGGAGATCGTCGCGGTGATGGATCAAGACGCGGGGAGCGCGGCGGTACAGGCGTTGATCGCGCGCTGGCATCAGCATTTGCGCTACTTCTATGAGCCGACGCCGGAGATTCTGCGCGGCTTGGGACAGGGGTACAACAGTGATCCGGCGTTCCATGCGACGTTCGCGGCGCTGCACCCCGATCTGCCCGCGTTCCTCGAAGCGGCGATCACGCAGTACGTCGATGCGCTGGCGTAAACTCTACGCCGTCATGCCCATGATGTGATACGTCGCGTAGCTGCCGAACCAGCGGTTGACGTACTCGGCTTCTTCGCGCATGACGGCGGGCGCATCCTGCGGGTCGAACACGCGGAAGCCGAGCCGCTCGTAGAACGCGATCAGGTCGGTTTCCGCCAACAAATAGACCGGGCGCGGCGACCGCTCCAAGAACGCCGTGATCACGGCAGGTGCGTAGCCCCGTCCGCGATATTCCGGGCGCGTCACCACGCTATCGAGTTCGTGGATCGTATCCTGCGGGTGGATCATGGCGATGCTAGCAATGACAGGCTTCTCGTCCTCGACGATCTCCAGCACCATGAAGTAGCGCCAATCGACCGCGTTCGGGTTGAGCGGCGCGGAACGCACCATATTGCGGATTGTCTCGGCGTCGTTCGCCGTCGCCGGGCGGATCGTATAGGGGACTGCCATACGCGCTCCTCGTTTCGTTCGGTGACTCGGATTATATGCGGGAATCAAAAAGGGGAGACGGCGCGTGACGCGGTCTCCCCTTCAAATGGGCGTCTAAATCTACTGCTGATTCTCGGTCGCGGGTTCCGGCGCGGGCTGCGGCGGGATTTCCAGCGCAATCGCCTGCGTGATCAACTGGCGCAGCGACGCTTCCGGCAGCGCGCCCGGCTGATTGAAGATCATCGTACGCTGCTTGACGATCATCAGGTTGGGGATGCTCTGAATGCGGAACGCCTGCGACAAGCCGGGGTTCGCATCGACATCGACCTTCGCAATCTTGATCTGTCCGGCGAATTCACCCGCCAGCTTGTCGAGAATCGGCGCGACCATGCGGCACGGTCCACACCACGCTGCCCAGAAATCGATCAGCACGGGCAGATCGCTGTTGAGGACTTCCTGTTCAAAGGTTTCATCGGTCACGGCGACGGGCTTATCGTACACGGTCTTGATCGGTTGATCGGTCACTTGCTTATCCTTCACTTCTTCTGTGGTAGTTAAATCATCTTCGAGGGTCGGATTTTCCCCGACCGCTTTTTCGAGCACTTCGATTGCCAGAGGGAGGTCTGTTCCCCATGGACGCAGACGGCGCGCGATTTCTTGCCCGCAGTACCAGCCGACGAGCACGGGTTTATCGCCCGCGCCGAAGACTTCCGCCGCGCGCGGATTGGTGCGCGGGTCGAGGCGGGCAAAGATCACGTTGGATTTTTCGTTCGCGGCTTTGTCATAGGCGACGCGGAAGTCGCCGCGCAGCCCCTCACCCGTCGTGACGAGGATCAAGGCGGGCTTACTGCCGTTCAAAATCGAATCCAAGTTTTCGTCGGTCAAAATAATGGGCTCTGCCATTCGTCCCCCCAAACGTGCGCACTATGAAATATAGACGCGGGGGAACGGGGTTTCTTACCCGCCCGGTATCAAAATTCCGTTAGATTTCGTAACGCGGTTTGTGTAAAAGGAGGAGCGCCAGCGCGATCAACGCGCCCGCCAGCGCCCAGACCGGCGCGCGTTCGAGCATGGCGAGGATCAGTCCCGGCGGGTAATCGGGGAAGAGATGCGCGTGCATCCCGTTCTTGAACAGCATCAGCGCCGCGCTGATGACCGCCGCCCCCCCGCCGATCAGCGCGCCGCCAACGCCCGCCGCGATCCACCACGCGGATGGAGAGAGCGTTTTGCCGCCCCACCACGCGGTGATCGCGGCGTAGGCGAGCAGCAGGGTCAGCGCGCTGCCAGCGATCACGGCGGAGAGGGGCGCATAATCTTCGAGGCTCAACCACAGAAACAGCCCCACCCCGCCGAGGATCACGATCCAGCGGAAGCGCGGATCACGACGCGGGATCAGGTTGTGACCTTTGCCCTGCGCTTTTCCGGCGCGGGTTCAAAGCGGAAGATGTGCGACTCATACGGGTCGAGGTCGATGTACAGCCCCTCGTTGGTCATTTCGCCGCCGTGCCGGTCGTATTCCGCCCCGTCGAGCACGTTGAACAGCCGCCAGTTCTTGCCGTCGAGCCAGCGCCAATGCCCCAAGCCGACGCGCCCCTGCGACCGGTGCTCGGTCAGGTTGACGACGATCAAGCGGTAGTCGCCGCTCGTGCGGTGCTGCCAGCCATACGCCAGCATGTTGAAATTGGTGATGTTGCCGTTCCACGCCGGACGCATGTCGAACAGATACCATTCGCCCTGTTGATAAATCGGGTCGCGCGTTTCTTCGAGCAGGCGCAGATAATACGCTTCCAGTTCGCGCACCGCTTTTTCGTCTGGCTGGCGGCTGATCTGCACCGGCAGCTTGACCGTCCGCCCGCTAAACTGTCCCTCGTGCAGCAGCGTCGCCCCCGGCAGCGTGCAGATCAGCGTGGCGGCGGGGCAGCTCCGGCGCGCGCCGAGCTTGGCAAAGGCGCGCGGTTCGTCGTGATTTTCGACGAAGCGGATCATGTGCTGCTGGTAGTCGATGCCCGCCAGCAGATGTTGGCGCAGTTTTTGCACGTCGTTTTCGACGATCCGGTCATAGAGCACCTTGTCGTAGGCGTAGTCGAAGCCCTGCTGCAAGATGTCGTATTCCTTATTCCAGTACACCTCGGCGATGAACAGGAACTTGGGATGCAGTTCGCGCACCGCCGGGATGACCTCGCGCCAGTATTCGACGGGCGGCGGCGCACCGACATAACCACGCCATGTGCCCGCGAAAATATCGGTCATGAGCAGCATCGCCATATCACAGCGGACGCCGTCACACTGGCTGGCGATGTCCAGCAGCGTGGCGATCACCTCGCGGCGCAGTTCCGGGTTGAAGATGTTCAACTGCGCGGTATCCGACCAGCCGGGAAAGAGCGGGTCGCGCCCGTGCGCCAGCACGACCGATTCGCCGTTTGGCATCTTCGCCGCGAAGAAATCCGACGAGCGCCGTTCGAGGTCGCCGGGTTTGCCCCGGATGATGAAATCGGGCTGGTGCACCCAGCGGTGATCTTTGCCGACGTGATTCGGCACGAAGTCGAGCAGCAGCCGGACGCCGCGCTCGCGCAGCCGCTTGCGGAAGCTGGCGAGTCCTGACCGACCGCCAAGCCGTTCATCGACGCGGTAGTCGCCAATCGAATACGCCGAGCCGATGATGTCGTCGTCGGTGATGTCGGGCAGCGCGCCGACGTATTCATGCTTGTATTGCAGCGCGTTCGTGCGACCGAGCGCGCTTCGTTTCCACACCCCCATCAGCCAGACAACATCGATACCGGGACGACAAATTTCGTCCAGTACGGTATTCGGGACGCTGCTTAAAGTGATGGTTTTTTTGTACTTGCGGCTGAGTGTGTTCAGCCACACCCATGTGTTGATTTCGTAGACGAATAATTTATCCGCCGGCATGTGTGAAGAGTCCTTGAAGACACTAGGGGGTAAACGATTACGGTGTATAAGTTCGATTTTATTCTAACACGCAAACGCTCCCACGTCTCAGAAAATGTCATGAATCTACTGTGAAGATATGCCATTGAGTCCAAGTGTGGACAAACACAGGGCGCGTCGCCATAATACGGCACAAAAACACGGGGGTCATCATGCCAGACGGTTATTTTGTTCAGCCAAAAGACGCGCCGCAGGTCGAAATGCTGCCGGGGATTCATCGTCGCACGATGGGGATCACCGACGAAGTGATGCTGTGCGAGTTCTTTCTTGTGCGGGGCGCTGTGGTTCCCGAACATCATCATATGAACGATCAGGTCGGCTATGTCATTTACGGACGCTTGGAGCTAACGGTCAACGGGCAGACGCGGGTCTGCGATCCGGGGACAAGCTATGCCATTCCGGGCGGCGTGTCTCACAGCGCGACGGCGCTGGTCGATACGCTGCTGATCGACACGTTTTCGCCGCCGCGCAACGACTATCGTACCGAAGCAAAATAGGCTTCAGACTGCGAAAAATCGCTTACAATGAAAGCACGAAGTTAAAAGTGCAAAGTTAAAAGTTGAAAGTAAAAAGCGATGACTTGTCTCAGTCTGGCACTTTCTACTGCCTCTACTTTTAACTTTCTACTCAGTTCTTGAGTTTCGAGGGTTGACGCATGGACATCTACCAACCGGAAAGACCACGCCGGGGGCGCGCGCGCGAACGTTACGCCGCACGTCAGCAGCGTAAAATGGCAGTGCCCGTCGTTTCGGTCGCCGAGAAACCGGTCACGACCCGCGCGCCGCAGCCACCGGCACGCCTGCCTGTGTTGATCGGGCGCATTCAGATCACCCTGCGCGATTTCTTCTGGCATTTGCGCACGAATCGCGTGCTGTCGTTCGCTGCGATGGGCATCGTCGCCGCGCTGATTCTGCTCTGGCTCGGCTCGTATGTCCTGCCCGGACGCATTTTCCCGAACGTGTGGGCGCTCGGCGCGAACCTCGGCGATCTCACCGTCGATGAAGCTGTCGCCCTGCTGCAAGATCGCTGGGCGAATGACATCACCATCAGCCTGTATGATGAGGATCGGCTGTGGACGGCGACTCCCTATCAGCTTGGCTTGACGCTCGACGCCCGTGCGACCGCCGAAGCCGCGCGCGCCGTCGGACTCGGCGGGATTATGCTCGGCTACACCGTGCTGCCGACCGTCGCCGTAGACGAACTCGCCTCACAGAATTACTTCCTCGACCTGACCGAACGCTCGAAGATTCTGCCGTATAACGCGGGCTATCGCTGGGAAGGCGAGCGCTTGGTCGGCGTGGCGGGCGCGGATGGGCGCTTCTTGGACATCGCCCAGACGATGCACAGCCTGCAAGAGAACGTCGCCTACATCGTCGATCAGCGCCGCCTCGACCTGATCATGACGCCCATGCCGCCCGACGTGCGTGACCCGAACCCGTATCTGGAACAGGCACGCGCGTTCGCGTCGCAGCAGTTCATCATGCGTGGCTACGATCCGTTCCTCGACGAAAGCGTCGCATGGACGACTGACCGCGATACGCTCACCTCATGGCTTGAGGCGGGCGAGGACGGGCTGTCGCTGCGCGAAGACATCTTCGCCTCGTTTGTCGATGCACAGACGCAGATGCTCCGGCAGGCGGACGATCTGCGCTATCTTGAGCCGGTCGAGACGATTGAGAAGATGCGCGATGCGATCAACACGGGCGTGAACGAGGTTTACCTGCGCATCCGCTACCGTTCCGCTTACTACACCGTGCAAGCGGGGGATACGGGCTACCGCATCGCCGCGCGCAACGGCATCCCCTTCTACCAGTTACAGGTGGCGAATCCGGGGCGCGACTGGGATCAGAATCTCTCCGTCGGCGAACAGGTCACGCTGCCGTCGCGTGACATCACCGTGCCGCTTGACCCGATCCCCAACAAGCGGATCGTCGTCAACATCGACACGCAGTACATGGTCGCCTATGAAAACGGCGAGATCGTCTTCAACTGGGATATTTCGTCGGGTATGGAACGCGCGCCGACATCGCCCGGCATCTACCAGATTTTGAACCATGATCCGGTCGCCAGCGGCGGCAGTTACGAACTGTGCGGCGCGTATGGGTGCAGTCAGTGGCAGATGTACTGGTTCATGGGCATTTACGAGGTCTATCCCGGCTTGGTCAACGGTTTTCACGGCGGTGTGCTGCTGCCCAACGGCGCGTACCTCGGCGGTAATCAGGTGGGACGCCCGTACACCTACGGCTGCATCATGGCGCTGAACGAAGAAGCCGAACTGCTCTACAACTGGGCGGATGACGGCACGATTGTCGAGATCATCGACAGCAGTTTCGAACCGCAAAGTCAGCTTGCCAAGCAGATGCTTGAAGAAGGCTGGGGCGTGTAGCCAAAACTGCGCCTCTCCCCCCAACTTTACAGGGGAGGTTTTTCCTTTTTCCCCTCGTCCTTTCTAACCTCACCCCTAAATCCCCTCTCCACATGGAGAGGGGACAATTGAAACCTCAGATGTGCCCTAACATTAAGCTACCACTGAGACCGTTCCCATTCGGGGAAAATACTCAATCCTAAGCTTACGCCCCCTTCAAATGTAGTTAATATTTCTGCGCGAAGATCATGAGGGAATATTCACAATGGAGGCGGCATGTCACAGCATCGAATCGCACCACAAGCCAATCAAGAATCGGTGTGGGATTATCCGCGCCCGCCGCGCCTTGAGGCGAGCAGCAAACTGCTGCGGGTTGTTCACAAAGGGATCGTGATCGCCGAAACCCGGAACGCGCTGCGCGTGCTGGAAACCAGCCACCCGCCGAATTACTACTTCCCGCCGCAAGATGTGCGCATGGAGTTTTTTCGCCGCGCGCCGCTGCGGACGGTCTGCGAGTTCAAAGGGACTGCCAGTTATTGGACGCTGATCATCGGCGACCGCATCACCGAAAACGCGGCATGGAGCTACGAGCGCCCGCAGGCGGGTTACGAAGGACTGCGCGGTTACATCGCCTTTTACGCCAGCCGCGTCGATGAATGTTACGCCGACGGCGAACGGGTCAAGCCGCAGCCGGGAGAATTCTACGGCGGCTGGATCACCTCGGATGTGGTGGGTCCGTTCAAGGGCGCGCCGGGGACAATGGGCTGGTAGGAAAGATAGGACTGAGGTCAAAGGACTGAGGACTGAGATGGACGCTCGGTTGGACGTCCCATATGCACCAAGATAAGCTCGTATTTTGACCCCACCCCCGACCCCTCCCCGAATTCGAGGAGGGGAGACTGCGGTACTCCTGTCATGGTGACTTGTCCCCGACGAGGCGGGACTGTTGTCACCCTCCCCCGAATTCGGGGGAAGTGCCAAGCGCAGCTTGGACGGGATGGGGGTTTC
>JACSRG010000394.1 GCA_014879865.1 Anaerolinea sp. | reverse complement strand
GACGAATGGCTGCTGATCGGCTTGATCGCCGCCGCGCTGGTCGTGCGTTGGGTGGTGATCGCCTACTGGACGTTCACCGCCTATGATTCGCTGTGGGTGTACGGGTATGAAGGACGACTGTACACGTTGTTGGGCGGGATTCCGTCGAGCATCGGCTACTATCCCCAGTTCATGCCGCTGCAGTACACGTTCGCGCAGCTTCTGTTCGGCATCGACGATCATGCCGCGCGCGCTGGATTGATCTTCCTCCATGCGGGGAGCATTCTCGCGGCGTATGTGCTTGGTACGCGCCTGTTCAACCGCCGCACCGGGCTGATCCTCGCGGCGATCTGGGCGCTGCATCCCCATCTGGGCGAATGGTCGCGGGCGGGCGATCTGGAAATCCCGCTGGCGACGTTGTTCACGCTGGCGGCAACTTACTTCCTATTGGCGTGGATCAAGCCTGACCGCCGCTATGCGCTGATCGCGGGGGTGATGCTCGGCATTGGCATGTGGATCAAGCCGACGATGGGCGCATTCGTGCTAGGTATGGCGCTGCTGGTCGGGATCGAAGTTGTGCGCGTGCGTTTCGACATACGCCGGATTCTCCCGCGTGTGCAGGTCGCGGTGATCGCCGGGGTGGCGGCGCTGCCGCTCGGCGGTGTGTGGTATGTGCGTAATGTGCTGCTCGGACACAATCCGGTCGATTTTCCGTCCGGCTTCTGGCAGACCCTAGCGGCGCAGAGCGGTGTCGAATTCGGATGGCTGCTGCTGGCGTTAATCGTCGTGCTGGCATATCTGTTCACGCGGCGCACGCGCCCGCCGCTGCTGCCGACACTCATCAGCGTGGCACTGATCCTCGCGGCGCTGCTGCCCACGCTCATCCCTTACTGGGCGCTGTCACTTGACGACATCTTCCCCGCGTGGACGTGGCTTGAGCCGCTGATCACCCCGGCACGGCGGCTGAATCCGCTCGAATGGACGGCGCTGCTCGCTGGTGCGGCGGGGCTGGTTTTCACGTTGATTCGCTTCGCACGTCGGCTGCCGCCAAGCATCGCTCGAATCGGGTGGGCGGCGGCGCTGGCGCTCCCGTACGGAGTCGTGTGGTTCTTCTTCTACAGCTATCACTACCGGCTGTCGTTTGCCATCGTTCCGCTCTTGATTTTGCCAACGGCGGCGCTGCTCGCGTTCTGGATTCAGCCGGGACGACGCGCTGCCTCCCTCGCGCTGATCCTGCTGCTCGGTATTCCCGGCGTCGTGTCGGCGGTTTACGATCCGTTTGGCGGGTGGGACTACATCCAGACGGACAAGTATCCTGACGACGACGCGCGTTACCGTTCCGGCAACGCCGCGCTGATGAACGTGGTCGATGGGCTGAACGTTTGGCTTGCCGATCATCCCGGTGAGACGCTGACTGTCAGCGCGCCGGGTGTAGACCGCCTGCCATTCTTTTTCCCGCTGCAAGATATTCGCACGGAAGATGCGCCAACGCGCTTAAACGAGATTGACGGCGCGGAGTATTTCGTCTACGGGCTGCCGGAGACACGCGGAGAGTATCAAGGAATCCCCATTACCGAGAATCAGGTGCTCGGCGCTCTCAGCCGCGCGGACATCTCCCGCCGCGCGTGGGGGGAGGATGACGGTATCTTCCGCTATGACATCTTTGAACTGAACCTCGATCAACGCTGGAATCGACCCGATCCGGCTGGCAAACCGGCGGGCGATGTGGTCTTTGGCGGCGTCGTCCGCTACCTCGGCTATGATGTCGGCGGCTTCGATCTGTGGGAAGGGCGGCGCGTGATCAACCATTTCTTCTGGGAAGTGCTTGCACCAACTGATCGCGACCTCTCGCTGTTCATTCATCTGCGTGACGCCGATGGCAACCTGATCACCACATGGGACAACCCGATTGCGCGCGGTGAACTCGGCTACTATTCGACTCAAGTCTGGGAAACGGGCGAGTTCATCAGCGATGAGCGGGTGTTCCGCCTACCGGATGGCGCTGCCGCGCAGTGGGTCGGAGAGGGGTATCGCTGTGTCATCGGCTGGTATGATCCGCTGACGAATACGCGCCTACCGATCACCGTTGACGGCGTACCCGCCGGTGATGAACTCGTAGTCGATGATCGTTTCCTGATTCTCGCGGACGGGTCGTAATCTCCAATTGTGCAAAGTGCCGAATGCCGCTCTTTGCGATAATGGTTTAGGTTAGTCTAAAAAAGCTATTGCAAAAGTCTAAAAATTATGTTTAGATAGAGCCATAACGTCTAGTCTGACAATGAGGAGCAGGAAACATGGTCAGAGCAGCCGTGATGGCTCTCGCTGTATTTATGCTGCTGGTGCTTCCGGCGGACGCACAGTCATCTGTCGATGAGTGTGCCGCCCCGGAGATTAACGTGCTGGCGACCGTTGGCATGATCGCCGATGTGGCGGCAAACATCGGTGGGACATGCGTGGAAGTCCGCGCGCTGATGGGTCCCGGAGTCGATCCCCATCTGTATTCCGCGACCGAACGCGATGTCGAATATCTATTTGACGCCGACGTGATTTTCTACGGCGGCTTGCACCTCGAAGCGCGCATGATCGACGTGTTCGAGCAGGTGCGAGAAGGGCTGCACAAGCCGGTCGTCGCCGTAAGCGAACGTGTCCCCGAAGAACTCCGACTATCTGCTGATGACTATCCCGATCCGCATGTCTGGATGGATGTCAGCTTGTGGATGTCTGCCGCTGAAGAAATCCGCGATACGCTCGTGACCTACTATCCTGCGCATGCCGACTACTTCCGCGCCAACACCGATGCCTATCTCGCGCAGATGAGCGAACTTGATCAGTACGTGCGCGATCAGATCGCGCGCATTCCTGAAGAACAGCGGCTGCTGGTCACGGCGCATGATGCGTTTCAGTACTTCAGCCGCGCGTATGGCATCGAGGTCTACGCTCCACAGGGGATCAGCACGCAGGCTGAGGTCGGCGTGCAGGACATCCGTGACACGATCCGCTTACTGGTCGAGCGGCGCATTCCGGCGATCTTCGTGGAAACGAGCGTTTCGCCGGACGTGATCGAAGCGATCATCGCCGGGGCAGGGGCGCAGGGTCACGCTGTGACCATCGGCGGATCGCTGTTTTCGGACGCAATGGGCGACGCAGGGACGCCGGAAGGGACTTACCTCGGCATGATCCGCGCGAATACCGACACAATCGTTTCCGGTTTGCTAGGGGAATAAGAATCATGGTGACGTTGGAAGAAGCAGTCAAACACCCGATCACGGTCGAAGACCTGACCGTCGCGTATCGAGAAGAACCCGTGCTGTGGGACGTCGATCTGACCGTGCCCAACGGCGCGCTGATGGCGATTGTTGGTCCGAATGGCGCGGGAAAGTCCACGCTGATCAAGTCGATCCTCGGCTTGGTCGAGATCTCGGCAGGGCGCATCTTGATCTACGGGAAACCGTTCGCGCAGCAGCGGCATCTGGTCGCGTATGTCCCACAGCGCGGCAGCGTCGATTGGGATTTCCCGACCAACGCGCTCGACATCGTAATGATGGGACGCTACGGGCATCTCGGTTGGTTCAAACGCCCCGGCAAAGCCGAGCGTGAGCAGGCGATGCACGCGCTGGCACAGGTCAACATGGAACCCTACGCCAAGCGGCAGATCAGCCAGCTCTCCGGTGGACAGCAGCAGCGTGTGTTTCTGGCGCGGGCGCTGGCGCAGGACGCACAAATCTACTTGATGGATGAGCCGTTCCAAGGCGTCGATGCGACCACCGAGCGCGCCATCATCGACGTGCTTAAGGGCTTGCAGGCAGCGGGTCGGACAGTCGTCGTCGTGCATCACGATCTGGAAACTGTGCCGGAATACTTCGATCATGTACTGCTGTTGAACGTGCAAGCGGTCGCCAGCGGGACGGTCGGGCAGGTGTTCAATCAGCAGAATCTGCACCGCGCCTATGGCGGACGCATGGAACTGCTGTTGGATCGGGGGAGCGCCTAGGATGGACTGGACACTCTTAATCACCGATTACACGATCCGCAACGTCGCGTTGGGCGCGATTGTCTTGGGGATCGTCAGCGGGACGTTGAGCGCTTTCGCGGTCTTGCGCAAGCAAAGCCTGCTCGGCGACGCGATGAGTCACGCGGCGCTCCCCGGTGTCGTACTCGCCTTTTTGCTGACCGGATTGCGCGCGCCGCTGCCATTGATGATCGGGGCATTGATTGCCGGTTGGATCGGCACGCTGGTGATGAACCTCATCCGCACGCAGACGCGCATCAAAGAAGACAGCGCGCAAGGTGTCATCCTCGCCGTGTTCTTTGGTTTCGGGATGGCGCTGCTCTCGTGGGTGATTCGCCAACCCAGCTCTCAGCATTCCGGTTTGGACAAGTTCTTGTTTGGGGCGGCAGCGGCGACGGTGGCGAGCGATGTGCAGGCAATGGCGCTCGTCGGCGCGGTCGCGCTGGTTCTAGTCGGCGTGTTCTGGAAAGAGTTCAAGCTGATCAGCTTTGATCCGAGCTACGCGGCGACGATGGGCTTTCCCGTGCGCTGGCTCGACATCCTGATTACGACGTTGATCGTCGTCGCCGTCGTGATCGGTCTGCAAACGGTCGGCGTGGTGCTGATGAGCGCGATGATCGTCGCGCCGGGGGTCGCCGCGCGTCAGTGGACGAATCGACTCGGCATTATGGTGAGCTTGTCGGCTGCCTTCGGCGCGGCTGCCGGGGTGATCGGCGCGGTGATCAGCAGCATCGAAAATGGTCTGCCCACGGGACCCGTAATTGTGCTGGTGATCTCCGCCATCGTCATGATTTCGCTCTTGTTCGCGCCCGAACGCGGTTTGGTCTGGGAATGGGCGCAGCGCCGCCAGAATCGCCGCCGTCTGCGCGCGGCGATTGCGGCGGGGAAGCAGCCTAACAGCCCGGAAACGGAGTTTGCACGATGAATCAGGCACAAATCGAAATTCAACTGGTCGCGGTGCTGGTCGCGGCGGCGTGTGCACTGCCGGGCGTGTTTCTCGTGCTGCGTCGAGTCGCGTTGATGAGCGACGCCATCAGCCACACGGTGCTGTTGGGGATTGTCTTCGGTTTCATGCTGGTCGGCGATGTACGCAGCCCGCTGCTGATTTTGTTCGCGGCGGCGAGCGGCGTCCTCACTGTGTCGCTGACCGAACTGCTGCTCAAGACGCGGCGCGTCAAAGAGGATGCGGCGATTGCGCTGGTCTTCCCGGCGTTGTTCAGCATTGCCGTGATCATCATCAACCGCAATTTCGGCAACATCCATCTCGATACAGATGCCGTCCTGCTCGGCGAACTGGCGTTTGCGCCTTTCAACCGCGCAGAGCTGCTCGGCGCTAACCTGCCGAAAGGCGTGTGGATTATGGGGGCGGTGCTGCTGCTCAACCTGATCCTGATCGCCGTCTTCTATAAGGAACTCAAGCTGGCGACGTTCGACTCGGCGCTGGCGGCGGCGCTCGGTTTCTCTCCCGCGCTGATTCATTACGGATTGATGGCGTCCGTCTCAGTGACGGCAGTCGGCGCATTCGACCATGTTGGCTCGATCCTCGTGATCGCGCTGATGATCGCACCACCGGCGGCGGCATATCTGCTCACAGATCGGCTGTGGCGGATGCTGCTTTACAGCGTGCTGATTGGCGCGGCGTCGGCGATTGCCGGTTATTGGGCAGCACGGACGCTAAATGTCAACATTTCCGGCGCAATGGCGACGATGACCGGGGTGTTTTTCTTGGCGGCGCTGTTGTTCGCCCCGGAACGCGGTTTGGTCGTGAAAGCGTTGCAGCGCGACCGGCGCAGACGCCGGTTTGCCACCGAGATGCTGCTCGTCCACCTGACGCGCCACGAACAGACCGAGCGTGAGGGGATCGAGAATACGCTTGGACACCTGACGGGCGAACTCAACTGGACTGATGCGCTGGCGCGTGCCGCCGTCCTCCGCGCGGAGACCTCCGGTTGGATCACACGGCAGGCAGATCGCCTGTTTTTGACGGATCGCGGGCGCAGGATTGCGCAGCAGGTGCAGGGGCGCTGACACGGGAAATTCACCTGTCACGTAGTGGAAAAGTCAACCGGATGCGGTATAGTAACCGCATCCGGTTTGTTTTTATTGCCCTAATGGAATGCCCTATGCCTACGAATGATAGTTTGACCACCGATTTGATGAATGCTATTGCCCAGACCTCGACGGAAGCCAAGCAGCTTCAAGCGATCCTTGAGCGGCTGATGCAGGTGCTCACGCAGAACGGCTTCCAGATCGCGGTCGATATCGTGGGTCTGACCGGGCAAATGCACGACCGTCTTGAAGCATCGGGACACAAAGCAAACCTGATTTCTCAGCAAATGGTGCGCTTGGACGAAATGCTGAACACGTTCGCGCTGATCACGTCGTCGCTCGATCTCAATCAAGTGCTGCAAGAGGTCATGGATACGATCATCCGGTTGACCGGAGCAGAACGGGCATACTTGATGCTCAAGGATCGGCAGACGGGGCAGCTTGATATCGCCGTCGCGCGCAACTGGGATCGCGAAACGCTGGCGGACAGCGACGCAACTTTCAGCCGCAGCATCGTCAATCAGGCTTTGGTCGAAGCGCAGGCGATCATCACGACCAACGCCGCCGCCGATCAGCGCTTCCAGAATGCCGCCAGCATCATGAGTAATCAACTGCGCTCGATTCTATGTATTCCGCTGCTGCTGCACGGGCAGGCGACCGGGGTGCTGTACGCCGACAACCGCATCACACAGGATGTCTTCCGCAAAGAGGAAATCCCGATTTTGACAGTTTTCGGCACGCAAGCCGCCATCGCCATCGAGAACGCGCGGACGTTCGGACAGGTCAAGAGCGACCTTGACAAGGCGCTGACCGAACTGCAAAGCCTGCAAATCGAGATCGATAAGCAGCGTGTGGAAAAGCAGGTCTCGCAGATTACCGAGTCCGACTATTTCCAGCGCTTGGCGATGTCGGCACGGACGATGCGCAAGCGGGCAGATCGGTCTGGCGAGGAATAGGCGCAAACCTCTAGGAATGGCTGAGCGAAGCCGCGTTACAATAGAAGCGCGATGCTGAAGAACTTAACGAAGGTAGGACAAGCTTCATGACGACCGCAACCGCAGCACAGCCTCGCCTGAACAGACGACAGTTTTTCCAGCAGTTTGGATTGTTGATCGTCTTCCTTATTCTCTGTCTTGTGCTGGCAGTGGTGGACGATGGTTTTCTCACTTGGGATAACCTGCTCAATGTGCTGCGCCAAGCAACCATCAACGGGATCATCGCCGTTGG
>JACSRG010000139.1 GCA_014879865.1 Anaerolinea sp. | reverse complement strand
CGCCCCTGACAGGATTCGAACCTACAACCTCAGACTTAGAAGGTCTTTGCTCTGTCCATTGAGCTACAGGGGCATACATCCTTACACCGTGCGATTCTAAGAGGCTTCTGCTTCACTGTCAAGCGTAGTTCACTCAGTTTGCAGAACGTTTGTTTTTCTCGATTGAAACCTTCCCCAGCGTGATATATAATTAATGAAAGGACAAGTCCTTTTTCACCTTGAAAATCGCGTATGGGAGTTGGGATGGCGGACAAAGTAACTGCCCCTGTATATGATGAGAACAGCATTCAGGCGCTCGATCCGTTAGAGCATATTCGACTGCGCCCGGGCATGTATGTCGGGGGCACAGATATACGCGCGATGCACCACCTGATCTATGAAGTGGTGGACAATTCGGTGGATGAGGCGCTCGCCGGACGCTGCGACAATATTGTCGTCACGCTGCGTGACGATTATGCCGTATCCGTTTCGGATAATGGCGTCGGTATTCCGGTTGGACGCCACAAGCAGTTCCCCGGTATCTCGACACTTGAGGTCGTGTTGACGAAAGTCGGTGCAGGCGGCAAGTTCAACAACAGCGCCTACAAAGTCAGCGGTGGTCTGCACGGTGTCGGCGTGACGGCAGTGAATGCGCTGTCGGAGCAGCTTGAAGCGCAGATTTACCGCGATGGCTACTTGTGGCAGCAGGTCTATGCCAGTGGCAAACCGCTCGGCGATGTTGAGCGTGTCCGTCCACTGTATGATGGCGAAAGCAGCGGGACGACCATCACCTTCAAACCGGATTTCCGCATTTTGGAACGGAACGAATTCAGTTTTGCGACTCTCGCACAGCGCTTTCGCGAAATGGCGTTCGTCACGCGCAGAGTGACGATTACCCTGCGTGACGAGCGCGTGCGCCCCATTCCCAAAGAAATGACCTTCTATTTTGAGGGCGGTTTGGAGTCGTTTGTCCGCTACATCAACCGCACCCGTGACGTGCTGCACTCGGTTGTCTATATGGATCGCGAGGTCTTGATCACCCCACCCGATCCCAAAGACGCACCGTACAATGTCGGCGTGGAAGTCGCCTTCCAGTACACCGACACGGCGGCGATCACCGAACTGGCATTCGCTAACACGATCAACACGCCGGACGGCGGCATGCACCTAACCGGGCTGCGCTCGGCGATCACGGGCGTGATCAACCGCTACTCGCGCAAGGCGGGATTCCTCAAGGAGAAAGACAGCAACTTCTCCGGCACGGATACGCTCGAAGGCATCACGGCGATTGTCAGCATCAAGCATCCGCATCCCTCGTTTGAGAGCCAGACGAAGGTCAAGCTGATCAACCCGGAAGTGCAAGGCGCGGTTTCGTCGGTCGTGACTGAAGCATTCAACGAATTCTTAGAGCTCAACCCGCGCGACGCCCGCAAAATCGTCGAGAAGTGCATGACGAGTATGCGCGCACGCGAAGCCGCGCGTAAAGCCCGCGACCTCGTGCGCAGTGGTCCCAGCCTGCTTGAAAGCTCGACCCTTCCCGGTAAGCTCGCCGACTGCTCGCAGCACGGCGCGAATGCCGAAATCTATATCGTGGAAGGTGACAGCGCAGGCGGCAGCGCCAAACAGGGGCGTGACCGCCACTTCCAAGCGATTCTGCCACTGCGTGGTAAGATTCTCAACACCGAACGCGCCCGCTTGGACAAGATGTTGGACAACAACGAAATCAAGGCGTTGATCAGCGCGCTCGGTACGGGCATCAGCGAGGACTTCGCGACGACGAACCTGCGCTACCACCGCGTCATCATCATGACCGACGCTGACGTCGACGGCAGCCACATCCGTACCCTGCTGCTGACCTTCTTCTTCCGGCACATGCAGCAGTTGATCACCGAGGGACACCTCTACATTGCCCAACCGCCGATCTTCCGCCTGCAAGCCGGGAAAGAGGTCGAGTATCTATACAACGAAGCGGGTATCCCCGAAAATGAGATTCTCGCGCGGGCGCTGCATCGTTACAAAGACCCGGATAAGGTCAAAGTGAGCCGCTACAAAGGTCTGGGTGAAATGAACCCGGAACAGTTGTGGGAGACCACGATGGATCCGGCGCGGCGCACCCTGCTGCAAGTCACCATCGAAGATGCGGTCGAAGCAGATCGCGTATTCGACATGCTGATGGGGACGAGCGTCCCGGAACGCCGCCGTTTTATCCAGACGCACGCCAAGACGGTACGCAACCTCGACATCTAACGAAATCACAGGGGCGAGACCATCTCGCCCCTGCCCCACTTACGCTATAATCAAATCAAGCACTCGGCATCAGTGGAGCGACCAATGGTTTTGCACACCCTTCGGCAAATGCGCACATTTGACGGTATTTCCGACGACGATCTTCTCCAACTGCTGCCCGCCGCGAACGAGGTCACGCTTGGCGAGAATGAAATCCTCTTCAACGAAGGCGATCCCCCATTGGGTCTGTTCGTGCTGCTGGAAGGTACTCTTGAGATCAGTAAGCAGATCGCCGGACGCACGGTCATCCTCGAAATCTACCAGCCCGGCGTCTTCGTCGGCGAAACGTCGATCCTCACCGGCAATCCGATGAGCGCTACCGGGCGCACCTTAAGTCCCAGTCGTTTTCTCAAGTTCGAGCCCGAGCAGTTCAGTGGATTGACTACGTCGCCCGTCGCGCGCTTGCTGCTGACGACAATGGCGCAGCGCGTCCGCGATACCGAATCTGTTTTGCAGCAAAACGAAAAACTGTCGGCGCTCGGTCGATTGTCCGCCGGGCTAGCGCACGAACTCAATAACCCCGCAGCCGCCAATTTGCGTGCAGCCAAGCAGCTGCCGGAAACCCTCGCGACGCTGCAATCGCGTCTCTTGAACTTCTCGCGGTTGGGACTTTCCCCTGATCAGCTCATGTTTGTGTCTGACTTGCTCGGCGTCCTAGCGGAACGCGCGGCGACCGCCCCCCCACTCACCCCATTGGCACAAAGCGACCTCGAAGAAGCGATAGCGCAGTGGATTGACGATCACGGACTTGAGAGCGGTTGGGAACTTGCGCCTAATCTGGCGCAGGCGCGCGCGCGCATTGAGGAATTAGAAGCCTTGCAAGCGACCATCGGCGCAGACGCGCTTGGCGACATACTCATCTGGATGGACGGAATGCTCTCCATGCGCAACATCCTCAGCACGCTTGAACAAAGCACGCTGCGCATTTCGGAGATGATCAACGCGGTCACCGCCTACTCGGAACAAAAAGAGAGCCAGCGCCAACCAGTGAGCGTTCGTGAGGGGCTGGAGAACACGCTCGTCATCTTTGGGCACAGGCTGCTCAAAATGAACATCGTCCGCGAGTACGCGTCCGAACTCCCGCCCATCAATGCTTATCCAAGTGAATTGGAGCAGGTCTGGGCGAACTTGATCGACAATGCGCTCGACGCGACCAACGAACGTGGACGCATCTGGGTTCGGACGATGGAGGAAAACGGCTACGTGATCGTTGAAATCGCCGATGATGGTGTTGGCATTCCGGCAGAGAACTTACCCCACATTTTCGAGCCGTTCTTCACAACCAAGAACGTGGGTGAAGGCGCGGGACTAGGGTTGGACATCGCCTACCGGATGGTTGTCAACCGGCACGGCGGTGATATTCGCGTTCAGTCCCAACCCGGCAATACCTGCTTCCGGGTGTATTTGCCCATCGGATAAAACGGCTTAAACGGGACGCTTTTACGCGCCCCGTCTTCTGCATTCCTGCTAGCCGCCAACTACTTCTTCGGCTCGCGCCGCGCGGCGACCATCGTGATATCGTCAAACTGAATCGCATCGCCGATGTGGTTGTAGAGCGCATTGTCCACGCGGTCGAGCAGCCCCTTCGCCGAGTCCAATGGCGGCGCGATCAGTGAAATCAGTCCGGCTTCGTGGAAGAGCTTCCCTGACGGGTTGCGCGCGTCGGTCACGCCATCGGTGAACCCTAACAGAATGTCGCCGTGATCAAGATGCGCGTCGAGGATTTCGAATTCCGCGCCGGGGAACATTCCGACCGCTGGACCGGTTGGCTCAAGCCGTGCCTTGATTTCCCCCGTCGGGCTGATGATCATCGGCGGGCAGTGTCCCCCATTGATGTACAGCAGCGTCCCGGTGGTCGGGTCAAGCATCCCGAAAAACAATGTCGCGAACATATTCAGGTCGAGGTGATGTGTCGTGATGTACTCGTTCGTATCGACGACCGCCGTCTTGAGCGCGTTTGCTTGAATCGCCACCCGGCTCGACTTGCTGCGTCCAAACGAGGAGATTCCGCCATCCGGGTCGAACAGATTCTCCGCCCAGTTGACGTTGTGATTCATCATGGCGAAGGCGCGGATCAAGCTGCGCGTCAGCGACATAAACAGCGCCGCCCCGACCCCTTTGTCGCACACATCCGCGATGATGATGCCCAATCGCCGACCGTTCATCATCATGAAGAAGTCGTAGAAGTCGCCTGCCACTTCGCGCGCGGGTTGGAAGCGTCCGCCGATTTCCCAACCGGTAACCTCCGGCAGTTGATTGGGCAGGAAATTGTTCTGGATGCGCCGCGCGATCTCGATGTCGTTTTCGATCTTCGCCATCTTCTGCTGCTGTTGAATGAGCAGATGATTGTTCATGACGATTGCCGCCTGCGACGACAAGGACTCGACCACGAGGCGGTTGTAATCGTCGAACGGGGTGATCGTGCCGTCTTCGCTGCGCGCATTTAGAAGCTGCAGCACGCCGATCACATCGCCTTTGTTGTCCTTGAGTGGCACGGTGAGGCTGGAAACAGATCGATAGTTGTTCTGCTTATCGAAAATCTTCGTGGCGGAGAAGTCGAACCCTTCAAACGTGTAGATGTCCGGGATATTGATCGACTTCCCGGTGAGCGCGACGTGCGTCGCGACATTCTGGTGATTCGGCTGCCCGGTCGCGCGGTTGTACATCGGCAGCGGCGAAAATGCGATGGGACGTCCGCTCGTGCCGCCAACGTGCACGTTCAGCGATTCGGTGATGGCAATCGCAAAGCGCAGATTGTCGTCATGGGTGCGGATGTAGAGCGTCCCGGCGTCCGCATTACAGATCGACTTGGCTTCCATCAAGATACGCTCTGTCAAGTGGTCAAAGTTCGGCTCAGTCGAGAGCGCGATCCCTACCGGCAGGATGACCTTCTCCATCAATTCGGCGAGCTTCTCCGAACGCCGCTGATGCGATTCCTGACTCTGGCGCAGTTCGCGCTTTTCCATCAAGATGCTGATGCGGAGATCGAGCAGCGGCATGGTGAAGGGTTCGTGCAGGTAATCATCCGCACCAAGCTGAATCATGCGCAGCACGCTGTCCATATCCGAGACCGAACTGATGACGATGATGCCGATATCTCTCATCGCCGCGCTCGCCTTCATCTGCTGCACCACGCCAAACCCGTTGAGCGATGGCAAATTGATGCCCAGCAGCGCGAGATCGTATGGATTGGCGCACATGAGATCGACCGCCGCATATCCATCACCAACCACTTCGACGCTGTGTCCCTGTGCCACCAGATGATCGCGCAGCGCCGTTCGGTTCTCTACGTTGTCGTCAATTACTAGAATGCGGCAAATGAAATTCGACATAACCTGACCTACCCTGACTTCTGACGTTTCATGGTGAAGTTATTGCAGTTGCGTCCGTCCACACGTTCATAGGAGAACGAGTCAACATTGCTAAGTGCCAAGTATACGCCGAGACCGCCTATCGTGCGCTCGTCGAGATCGTTCTCCAGCTCGTCTTTGACCTGATGGCTGGTCGGGTCAAATTCCGCCGAAAAATCCTCCAGCGTAACTGTGAGACCGTCGTCCGTGATCAGGGCATGGATGTTGATTTTGGGATCAGGATGTCCGTCTTTGTAACCGTAGGTGAAAATGTTTGTAGCGATCTCGTCCACTGCTAAGATTAAGCGATACATTGCCTGTTTGTCCAGCCCAGCCTGCTGTGAGGCAGTCGTCACAAACTGGCGGATCGCGCTCAGGGATTCCCCCATCTGCGCGGTCTTCCCAGAAACAATAATGGCGGGGATTTTTACGTTGGACATCGTTTTGCCTGCTGTCAAGTCAACTTACTTCTGCGGAGAGAAAAAAGGGCGTTGGTGCAAACGCGCATCGTCGCGCCAACGCCCTATGAATCGCGTAGAAGCCCGTTAGTTTTCGATCACAGTCGGATCATACGTATCGAGCATGATCACGCTGTAATGGAAGCCCGTCTGCTTGATCGGCTCGACCACCTGTTCCTGCGTACCGATCAAGTAAATCTTGACGCCCGTACCCATTTTCTGCTTGGCGAAGACCAGCATACGCAGCCCGGCGCTCGACATATAGTTCAAGCCTTCGAGCAGCAGAACGAGTTTTTGCGCGTGCGCGTCCGCCGCTTCCTTGATCCGTTCTTGAAACTGGGGCGCGACGCTCGCATCGAGTTCCCCGACCAGCGTGATTTTGGCGATTCCGTTTTCCAGTTGCAGAGTTGCATCAAATGCCATGAGTATTATCTCCTTGTGTCCAATGTACTAGCGCCCGACGAGAACGACGACCGAGCGATTCCCCACCCAGACGCTGGTCTGGTCACCGAGCAGGGGTTCGCTGCCCGGCTGCCAGATGTCTTGTCCTGAGGGCATCGACGTGTTGACTGCGACATGCCAGCGCGCGCCGCGCGGAAGCTGTGGTAAACCGAAGCTGAGCGCATCCCAGTAGGTGTTGACCGCGACATAAATGTGATCGTCGCGCACCGTGCCGCCCTTCGCGTGATCGCCGGAGAGCATAAACGCCAGCGTGTGCTGGTTGCCGCCCGACCAATCCGGTTTCCACGCTTCGGTGCCATGAAAACTGATGTCCGGCAGTCCGCTGCCCGTATAGTCGGAATGGGCGAAATGCGTGCGACTGCGCAGAACGGGATGCGCGCGCCGGAAAGCGATCACGTTCTGGAAGAACTTCAGCAGATCGGCATTGCTCTCGACCAAGCTCCAGTCAAACCAGTTGAGCAGATTATCTTGGCAGTAGGTGTTGTTATTGCCGTTCTGTGTGCGACCGACTTCATCGCCCATCAAGATCATCGGGACGCCCTGACTCACCATCAGCAGCGTGGCGAAGTTCTTGATCTGGCGGTGACGCAGCGCGTTGACGTTCGGATCGGTGCTCGGACCTTCCCAACCGCAGTTCCAACTGTGGTTGTCATTCGCGCCGTCGGTGTTGTTCCAGCCGTTAGCTTCGTTGTGCTTGCCGTTGTACGACACCAAATCCATGAGCGTGAAGCCGTCGTGCGC
>JACSRG010000120.1 GCA_014879865.1 Anaerolinea sp. | reverse complement strand
GTAGATGTTTTTCAACATCTGCTGCGCCGCCATCCGCCTGTTTTCATCGCCGTCGCGGTGGGTGATCAGCACCAGACTCCAGATTGCGTTCAGCGTTGCGGCGTAGGTGTTGAAGCCGCTGTCGATCCCCAATTCCTGCTTCAACTGCGCGACGTGATGCGCCGTATTGTAACCGTCCGGTTTTGCGGCGGGGGGCTGCGGTTTAGGGGGCGATTCCGTTTTGTTGACTGGATTCTTTGGCGTGTCCCCGACTTGGCGTCTTGCCAGCGATTCCAGCCATGCCATCGGATTGCTTTCGATGCTGCCTAACACATCCCTCAGCTCGTCACGCCCCGGTGCGGTGGCATCAAGCTGCGCTTTCAGGTAGGTCTGCGCCTCGCTGATCGGAGTCGACTCGCTCAGGTCAATCAGCAAGCTGCGCTTTGCATCATCTGCCAGACTGGTCTTCAGTTCGGTCGTGAGTTCGGTGCGCTGCCCGGCGGTGAGCTGGTCGAACTTAGCGAATAGGGCGGTCAAAGCCTCGTGAGTCCCGATCTGCACGAGCTTGCGCAGCGCTAGCGATTGAACCGGCGGGATGTCGAGATCGAGCAGTTTTTCGAGAAAGCCGGTCGAGGGCAGATCGCCGGGACGCGAATCGAGGAACGTGGCGAAGCGCTTTTGCAGACGCGGATGGTTGTCCACGATTTCGGTTTTGAGGAGAGTCAGCGTGTCGGCTTCGTTGAACTCTTGCAGCACCTGAATCGCGCTGCGGCGCACGCTGGCGTCACGGTCTTGAAGCGCGTTGACGAGGACGCCCGCCGCCGCAACGCCGATGTGTTTGCAGCGGTCGATGATCATCATGCGGCGGTAATCCGGCGCGTTGTCGAACTCCTTGAGCAAACGCTCGGCTTCCGGGCGGGCGAATTCCGCCAGCGCGCCGCACAGCTCAATGCCGAGGCGATCCCGCATCTTGTAGACCGGTTCCAGCAGTTCGTGCGACCAGAGCAGGTAATCCGGGCGTCCGTTCAAATCCCATTCCGCCGCCGCGATTTCGGTTTTGCGCAGCAGTCGCAGATCGTCCGCCGTCTCGCGAATCCACTCGACGAGGCGCTTCCAGTTGCGCAGCAGCGACTCGTGCGCGACTTCGACGTATGGTGCGCCGCTGACTTTATCGCGGTCGGAGATGAGCAGGCGCGCGTTGATCAAGGCGTTCACCAGCGCAGCGGCTTCGTCTTTGAAATCGGAGAGCGGCGCGCGGCGGCGTGTGGCTTCGCCGCGTTCATCCACGCTGACCAATGCCCAGAAGACGCGCGGCAAAGCATTTTGCGTCGCCGCGTCCAGCCCGTTGAACATCGCTTCCGCGTGGTTACCGATTGCCCCACGCACGCCGCCGATCCGCTCGTATGCCGCCCACGTGAGCTTACGCTCGTGGCGCATGTCGTAAAGGCGTTCGAGTGCGAATTGGAGCAGCGGCAGCGCCCCTGCCAGCGCGCTGGTTTCATCGCGCAGATCGAACACGATGCTGGCGACCAAGCCGCTCTCGAACTCAAGCTGGACGGTCGGCAGCGCGGCGGGTTTTTCGATGGCGCTGTACAGTTCGGAGATGGTCATCGGCAGCAGCGATTGATTGGAGGTGCGGATCAAGCGCCCAAGCTCGGCATAGCTCATCGGGCGATCATAAAAGTCGGCGCGCATGGTGAGGATGACGGTCAGCCAACCGTTCGGTTCGGTTGCGGCGGTGGTCAGGTTGTCGATGAACTGGCGTCGTTCGTCTTCGCGCTCGGTCTGCGTGAAGAGTTCTTCAAATTGATCGACCACGAGCACAACCCGCTGGTAAGTTGTCCCGGCAAGCTGCTCGACGATGCGATGCAAGCCGCGTGTAGACGGGTCTGCCAGCGCTCCGGTCGCGTCCGTGCCGCTCACTTCGGTGAGGATCGAGGCTAGGCTGGCAAGCGGATGCTTGCCGGGGGTGATGGTAGGCAGATACAGCCACGACTGGTGATCAAGCTCGCTTCGCTGTTTCAGCTTGGGGACGACGCCCGCCATGATCAGGCTCGATTTGCCCGAACCACTCGCGCCGATCACCGCCAGAAACCGCTCGCTTTGCTGCCCCATAATCGTCGTGACCAGTGTGTCGATCAAGTCATCACGTCCGAAGAAGTCGCCCGCGTCGCTTTCCGAGAATGCCGCCAGTCCCTTGTACGGGTTGCGCGGCGCAAACGGGGAGGGAGCGACGCTGACCGGCAACTCCGCGTGTGCCGCATCACTGCGCGCGGTCGTTTGCACGAGGTTATGCAGCGTCGTGACGAGTTCCGAGAACGTGCTGACGTATCTTTCCCGACGCAGATCGAGGTACTGCGCCCGACCTAAACCCATCGGCACGCAGTCGATCCAGTGGTCACCGTCGAGCCACACGGGCAGCAGTTCGCGGGCATACATCTGCGCGATGGCGATTTCGTCCTGCACGTAGACGGATCGGCGCGCGTGCGGAGTCGCGACGAGCAGGACGACGCTCGACTTTTCTATCGCATCCCGCACTGCAAATTCCCAGTTGAATGTGCCGGGCTTCAAATTCTGATGATCGATCCACACGTTCAAGTCGTGTTTGGCGAGTTCATCGCGCAGACGATCCACCAACTGGCGATCAAGCGTGGCATAGGACACAAAGACGTGGGCGCTCATGGACGATACCGGTATGTGCTTTTTCAGAAGTATAGCAATGGCGTAGTTGGCAGCAAAAAAGGGATGCTCACCGGGGCGGGAGCATCCCTTTTCGATTTGCCTGACAAGGGCTTACTGATGCGCGGGGACGGTGCCCGTCGCGCGGATGTCGCTGTTCTTGATGGCGCGCATCATCTGCGTCTGCGTGACCAAGCGCGCGCCGCGCACGGTCGAGCCGATGACCAGCGCCGCGCTGATCAAGATGATGTCCTTGATGACATACTGTCCCTCAAGTGTCCACACGAACGGGAACGCCACCCACAGGCGATCCGGCACGAACAGCAGCGGAGCCATCGCGCCCGCCATCTGCATCAGGTTGAGCAGGATGATCACCCGCAGGTAGCGCCCGAAGATGTACCCGACGCCGATCAAAACTTCCATAATGCCGATCAACGGAAGCGACAGGTCTTCGATGAAATCGGGCATGAGCGCGCGGATCAGCGGTTCGGCGGGACTGACACCGGGGAACAGCTTCAACGCACCAAACCAGACGAAAATGATGCCGATAGAAATGCGCAGCAAGGTGATGCCGTTGCGCTGAAGCCAATGAACAACACGCGAATCGATGGTTTGTAAGCAGCGGTCAAAGGCGCTGGTGCAGTTCTGTAGGAAATTGCTGGAATTCATGAGGGTTCCCCCGAAAGTACTGATTGATGCGGTTATTAAACAGCAAATTGGCGTTTAGCAGACCGCCCACGTGACCAGACTTTACCGCCCTGCTTAGTCTGAGAGATACATGCAGCTTAAGATGGACGCGGGAGGTGGTCATTCGGGTAAGTGCGGCAGTAAGCTCTTGCTATAAGATTCGCTGGCGAATTGCTGGCTTCTCCCCGTGTGACGCGGTAAGATCTAAATAGGGTTATAGACTTCAAACTTTACCTTTTCAGGAATTTGTTACTATTTATGAAAAGATTGCCCGATAGCGATCGATTATCTAGAGTACGTTTATGAGCAACCTGCCCCGCAATCTCCAGATTCCGCAACTGCCCCTCGTCGTCGAGCGGCGGCGTCTCGCTGCCAGCCTCGAGCGTGTTTTGCAGCATAAGCTGATGTTGGTTTCCGCACCGGCGGGCTTTGGAAAGTCCACAGCCGCCGCGCAGTATGCACGGTCGATCACCCAGACCGTAGTCTGGTACACCATCGGCGAACAAGAACGCGATTTCCAATCGTTTTACCAGCAGTTTTCCGCCGCGATCTTGCAGGTCTTCCCGCAGCTCGACATCAACCCGACGCCGATTTCGTATGAGTCGGGCGAACTGGCGGTCAGCATCACGGGACAACTGCGGAAGATCGACGGCGCGGACGTGGTGATCGTGCTGGACGATGTGCATAACATCGCCGGAGCGTCGGAATGCGAAGTTTGGCTGCAAGCCTTTGTGTCGCTGCTGCCGTCCAAGTGTCATCTGCTGCTGCTCAGCCGCACACTGCCGAACCTGTCGCTGGCAGAAATGATCGCGCGGCGTGAAGTCGCCGCCGTCGGGGAAGAGGAACTGCGCTTCACGCCGGACGAGATCGCCGACCTTGCGCAGCATGTGCGCGGGGTGCGGCTTGGAACGAGCGAAGCCGAAGACCTCGCCATGCGCTTGCAGGGTTGGGCGGCGGGGATCATCCTCGCGCTGCAACCTCTATCAACGCCGCTGGAACAGCTCCTCGCGCAGACCAATGTCACACCGGAGACATTGTTCGACACGCTCGCCGCATCGATCCTCGACGCCCAGCCGCGCGGACTGCGCGATTTTCTGCTCGCGTCCTCGACGCTGGCGCGCATCACGCCCGAACTCACGACGAACGTGCTCGGTTTGCAGAACGGAACATTCTGGATCGCGCAGGCGCTCGATAACAACCTGTTCCTGTCACGCGGTCCCGGCGGCTTGATGTTTCACAAGCTGTTCCGCGCCTTTTTGCAGCGCCAACTGCGTCAGCGGGATGAAACCGCGTTCGTCGAGCTGCACTTGAAGGCGGCGCGCTGGTTCGAGACGCAGAACGAGCTGACCGAGGCATTCGATCACTACATCATGGCGGGCGCGCCGGAACTGGCAAGCGCCGCCATCGACAGCACGCTGCACTTGAATTTCGCGCAGAGCCGCGCCGAGACGCTGCTGCAATGGAATGATGAGCTTGCCCGCTGCGCCGTGTGGAATCCACGCCTGTTGTACCTCGCGGCGATCATTCACACGGAGCGACTGAATACCGAAGCGGCGACCGCCGAACTGGATCGGGCGGAAGCGATCTTCCTCGAAGAAGGGAACGAGGAGCGCGTCGCGGAAATCCACTTGCAGCGCGCGCGCCTGAACCTGAACAACGGGTACTATCTGGCGGCAATCGGGCAGGCGGAGAAGCTGCTCAACCGCACCGCCGACAACAGCAATTTGCACGCGCGCGCGCTCCGCGTGATCGGCTTCGCGCATTTGCGCCTCGGCACGCCGGATTTAGCCGTGCAGTACCTTGAGCAAGCGCTCCCGCTGAGCCGGGAAAACGGCGACAAGATGACACTGTCCAGCCTGCTCCAAGACTTGCAGATCGCATATCTGCGTCTGGGGCGCTTGAGCGAGGCGGGCGCGTGCTTGCAAGAAGTCGTTGCGCTGCGGCGGTCGCTCGGGATTCGCAGTCTGCTGGCGAACGCGCTTAACGACCTCGGCTACCACTATCACCAGCACGGCGATTACGTGCAGGCGTACGCGACGTTTCAGGAAGCGCTCAACGTGGCGGCACGGATACGCAACAAGCGCCTCGAAAGCTATCTGCTGTGGAGTCTCGCCGACTTGCAGCGGGATCGCGGCAGCTTCGACGAGGCATGGCAGTTGTACAGCCGCGCGCTCGAATTCACCGGGACGCGCGACCCGAATTTGCGCTGCAACGCACTGATCAATGCGTCGATTTTGCGACGCTGGCAGAATGCGCTGGTCGAAGCGACCGCGCTCGCCGAAGAAGCCGTCGCGCTGGCACAGGCGCACAAGCTCGGCATCGAACTGTTGACGGGGCAGGCGCATTACTGGGCGGTGCGGTCACTGCAAGGCGATGCGCCCGAAGCGCTGGAGCGGTTGATCGGCTTGAGCGACGAACTTCAGCGTAAGCACGCGGTGAGCGAAGCGGCGTACGTACACACGCTGTGCGCCGGGGTGTGCCTGCTGCAAACCAATGCCAGCGGCGCGCGGCACTACCTGAACGCGGCGGCGGAATTGGTCAACCGGGGCGCAAGCGCGCAGCCGATAGTCGCCGAAGCTGCCCACAATCCCCGCTTGCAGAGCTTTTTGATCGCCAATCTGTCGCAGTACGGGATGCTCGTCTCACGGCTGCGCAGTTTGCAATCGAGCCAAGTGCGGACTTCGGTCGTGCGGCTCGAAGATCGGTTTTCGAGCGATTACACATATACGCTGCGCGTGCTTACGCTCGGCAAGGAGAAGATCGAGCGCGACGGGGTGCCGATTCTCCCCGGCGAATGGCGCGCGACCGCTGCACGCGAATTGTTCTTTTACCTGCTGTTCGTCGGTGAACACCGGCGCGAAGAAATCAGCCTCGAATTCTGGCCCGACAGTGCCCCGGCACAGGTGCGCTCCAACTTCCACACCACGCTCTACCGCGTCCGGCAGGCGTTGGGCGAAAACATCATCATCTTCAAAGACGAGAACTACATGATCCACCCTGATCTCGACATCTGGTGCGATGCGCACGAGTTCGAGAAGCTGGTGACTCAGGCACAAAACCTGAGCATCCGCGATGCGCGGACGGAAGACCTGTACCGGCGCGCGGTCGATCTGTATCAGGGGGAATTCCTACCGCTGCTGGAACAGGAATGGCTGACCAATTACCGCGAACGGCTCGGCGAGATGTACCTTGAAGCGCTGATCGGCTACGGGCGCTGTGCGCGGGCTCGTGGTGACGGCAAGCAGGCGATCAGCCTGTTCAAGCAGGCGCTCAAGGTGGATCGCTACCGCGAAGATGTTCACCGTGAGGTGCTGCAATGCTATGCCGAACGCGGCGAGAAGCATCGCATCTACGCGCATATCCAAGAACTCAAGAAGTTCCTGTGGAATGAACTGCGAACCGAACCGTCAAGCGAGACGCTCTCGCTGGCGCGGCGGCTGTTGAGCTAAGCGATTGACCCGAAACCGAACTCAAGGCGAAGGCACCGGTGCAGCCCACAGATCATAGCGGATGAGCGCGCCTTCGTCGCGGCGGCGATAGGTCAGCGCCTTGAACTGCGCCGGATCGGTCGCTCCGTACCCCGCAAACGTCACGCGGACGCGCTGCTGTTCGTCGGGCAGCAGCGTTTGCTCGAAGCCCTCGGTAAATGTGCAGTCCGTCCCGCGCAGCCATTCCTCGGTGACCAGCACCAGCACGAAACGCGAACATTCCAGCGTGATCTGATCACTTGGCAGCCCCGTCGTGTCGATGCTGACCGTGAAGACGGGGTTCTCCGCCTCGATCCCGGCGAATTCTGCCCCCGCAAACGGGTTGAACGGCGTGGTCTGGACGATGTCGGCGGTGGGAACGTCCAGAAAGACGCTTTGCATCGTGCCGGAAAACGGCGTGGTCGCGGTGAAGGCGAGGGTGATCGGGGCGTTTAGGTCGCTCACGCTGAACCAGAGCCGCCCG
>JACSRG010000147.1 GCA_014879865.1 Anaerolinea sp. | reverse complement strand
CCTCGCCTTCAGCCTGTTCACCCTGTTGATCCTGATCGCCGTATCTGCGTGCGGCACACCGACGCCGCCGCTGCCCACGCTGGCGATGCTGCCTTCGCCCGTCCCGTCCTCGACGCTGACGCCGTCGCTGACCCCCTCGCCGACGCTCACCGAAACGCCCGTTCCGACCTTCACGCGCACGCCGCCGCCGACGGAGACGGACACACCGACCCTCACGCCTTCGCCAACCGCAACCTATACGCCAAGCCTCACGCCGACGCCCACGTTCACGCCGACCGAGGTCTACGCGGCGTTAGGCGCGCTGGTCGGCACGCTGGTCGATACTTCCGAGGCGGAATTCATCTCCGGTTTTGAACGGCACGTTTACACGTTCGAAGGGCGCGCGGGCGAATGGGTAACGCTCACCATGAGCAGCACCGATCCGGCGGTCGATCCGGTCGTGATGCTGGTCAACCCGGACGGACTGCCGCTCGCGCTCGACGACGACAGCGGCGAGAACGGCGCGGCACTGCTGCGCGGCGTGCGTCTGGTGACGACCGGCAGGCAGATCGTCGTCGCCAGCGGGGGCGGCTACGGACGCTATACGATTCGTCTGACACGCTCGGATGCGCCGCCGTCAGTCACGCCGATCCCGCCGCAGCCCACACCGATGCTGCCCGCCGGATCGGTTACGCCCGCGCCGCACACGGAATACCTGCGTGACCACACCCCGATCAGCGCGGTGCTGGAAGCGCGCGGCTTCGACCGCTATTTCATCGATGCCGAGGCTGGCGCGTTCATCACGCTCGGCGCGTCGGCGCTTGCTCCGTCCGCCAATCTGCGCCTTGAGGTCTACAACCCGGCAGGCGAAGTCATGATCAGCCTGAACGCGCGCGAAAGTGCTGCCAGCGGCGACGCGCTGATCCCCGCGCTCGGCGTGATCGAGACGGGAATGTATACCGTGATCGTCACGGATGACGCCCGGATCGGCGGCGCGTACACGATCAGCTATGGACTCGGCGGGTCGCACAGCGACATCCTGCGCGGAGGGATCACGCCGGATTCCCCGGTGCGCGGCGAAGTGTGGCAGCGCGGTTGGCGCGATGTATGGAGCGTATGGCTCAATCAAGGAGATCGCGGCGCGGTCGATCTGCTGGTGGATAACGGGCAGTTCGGCGCGGCGCTTGCCGTGATCGCGCCCGATGGTACGCCCATCGGCACGACGACGACGGCGGACGCGCCGCTGACAGACCTCAGCGCGCCGGTCAGCGGGTGGTACGCGATCCGCGTGGATGGAGCATTCGCGCGCACGTATGGCAGCTACTCGCTGACGTGGCGCATGGTCAGCGCTGCGCCGACGGCGACGCCGCTCCCCGGCACGATCCCGATCCTCACGGCGGAGACGACGCTCCCGGCGAACAGCGTGTCCGGTTTGCTCTACCCGTTTCAGGGGCGGGCAGGGGATCGCATCCGCATCCGCGTGATCGGGCTGGCTGGCGTCGATCCGGTCGCGGAACTTCAGCAGTTCCCCGGCGAAGTGATCGCCAGCAGCGACGACGCCGACGGGCTGAACCCGGTCATCGAGGTGACGCTGACCGCCGACGGAACGTATGCCGTCCTTGTGAACGACTACGGCGACACGGGCGGCGCAATCCGTTTGACGGTCGAGCGGTTGGTGTAGGCGGGATTGTTGTATCCACCTTCGAATTCGGCTAGTATTGAATCTGGCGAATATTCTTCCAACGTTAGGAGTCAGAAACAATGGTTTCCAAAACTGTACGTTTCCTATTGCTTTTGGTCGTGCTTGCGGCGTTCGTCGTCCCGGCTGTGGCGCAAGATGCCACCCCCGAACCTGCGATGATGGGCGTTTCTCCGGCGTGCGCTGATCCGGCGTCGCTGTCGGGCGATGTCAGCATCGGCGTCGTGTTCGGCTTGTCGGGCAATGTCTCGGTCTACGGGCTGCCCCAGCGGGACGCGGTGCAGTTGGCGGTCGATCAGATCAACGAGGCGGGCTACCTCGGCGGCGCGACGCTCTACCCGGTCTTTGAAGACTCGGCGGGCGACCGCGAACAGGCGATTGCCGCCGTGACGCGCTTGGTCGATCAGGGCGTGACCGCGATCATCGGTCCGACGCTGTCCTCGGAAATGACAGCAGCCGGTCCCGTCGCACAGGAAGCCGGTGTGCTGATCCTCGGCGTGAGCAATACGGCGAGCGGTCTGCGTGAACTGCTCGGCGACTTCTACATGCGCGCCAGCCTGCCGGAATCGGCAGTCATCCCCGGCACGATTGCGCAGGCGACCGAATCCCTCGGTTTGACCCGCGTCGGCGTGCTGTACGGCAACGATAACGAATTTACCGTCAGCGGCTACGAAGTCTTCGTCGAAGCGCTGGATGCCAACGAGGTCGAGATCGTCGGCGAAGAAACGTTCGCAACCGGCGATGTTGACTTCAACGCACAGTTGACCAACCTGATCAGCCAAGAACCGGACGCGCTGGTCGTCTCGGCGCTGGCGGCGGAAGCCACGCAGATCATTCTGCAAGCGCGCGCGCTCGGCTACACCGGCACGATCATCGGCGGCAACGGCTTCAACTCGCCCGCCGTCCTCAACCAGACGGGCGCGGACTCCAACGGCTTGATCGTCGGCGGCGCGTGGAATTACTCCAACCCGAATCCGTCGGCGGAAAGCGTCGGTTTCGTCACGGCGTTTGAAGAAGCCTACGGCTACTCGCCGGATCAGTTCGCCGCACAAGCCTACACCGGCACATGGCTGATCGCCGAAGCGATCCGCTGCGCCGACTCGACCGACTCGGCGGTAGTGCGCGATGCGCTGCTCAACGTCGCCGATTTCGCGTCGCCGCTCGGCGTGTTCGGCTTTGACGAAGCGGGCGAACCCGTTCATGAACCGATTGCGCAGATCGTCGTCGATGGGCGCTTTGTGCCGCTGTCCACCGTCGAAGTTACCCCGGAAGGGTAAAGAGAAGGACTGAGAAAAGACAGGACTGCGGACTGAGTAAAGACGGCTAGAGTGTGATGTTACGCACTAGCCGACCCTCAGTTCTCAGTCCTTGACCCTCAGTCCTATTTTCTGACATGAACCTCGAAAACATCAACTGGTTGCAGCAGACCGCCAACGCCATCTGGTTGGGCGGCGTCTACAGTTCATTTGCTTTAGGCTACGCGCTCGTGTTCAGCGTGTTAGGCGTGCTGAATCTCGCGCACAGCGCCGTGTTCATGTGGGGCGCGATGATCGGCTTGTGGATCGTCTTGCAGGCGGGGCTGCCGGTCTGGGCAGCTATCCCGGCGGCGATGATCGGCTCGGCGCTGTTGAGCGTCGCGCTGGAACGAGTCGCCTTCGCGCCGCTGCGCCAGCGTAACGCGCCGCGCATCTCGCAGTTGATCAGCAGCATCGGCGCGTCGATCTTGCTCGTCAGTTTGGCGCAGCTTGCTTTCGGCACGCAAACGCAGAGCTTCCCGCGTGATAGTATTCCTACCGAAGCGATTGCGGGCTTGCCGTTCAGCATCACGCCGATTCAGGTGATCATCCTGCTGGTGTCGCTGGTGCTGGTGGCGGCGCTCCAGCTCTTGATTCGCCGTTCCAAGCTCGGTCAGGCGATGCGGGCGGTCGCCTTCAACGACAAGACGGCGAGTCTGCTCGGCATCCCGGTTGGGCAGGTCTTTTTGCTGACCTTCGCGCTGGCGGGGGCGCTGGCAGGCGCGGCGGGCGTCCTGTACGCGCTGGCGTACAATGCCATGACGCCGTTCATCGGCGACCGGGTGGCGCTCAAAGGCTTGACGGTGATCGTCTTGGGCGGCATGGGCAGCATCCCCGGCGCGGTGATCGGCAGTTTCGTCGTGGCGGCGCTGGAGATGTTCAGCATCGCGGTCGGCGGCAGCACCTACCGTGACGCGGTCGTGTTCGCGCTGCTGTTCGTGATTTTGCTGGTACGTCCGCAAGGGTTGATCGGGCAAAAGTCCGCTGCAAGGGCATAAACGCATGGACATCTTCGACTTCTTTCGCAGCATTGGCATCACACCGATTGTTTTCCAGTTCATGCTGGTCAATGCCATCTTGGGCTTGAGCATCTATCTGACGCTCTACACGGGCATGTTTTCGCTGGCAAATGCCGGGTTCATGGGGATCGGGGCGTATGTCGGCGTGATCCTCACGCAGACCTATGACCAACCACTGCTGGTCGGGTTAGTCGGCGGGATGCTGATCGCCGGGCTGATCGCCGTCCCGATTGGGCTGCCCGTGCTGCGCCTGCGCGACATCTACCTCGCCATTGCGACGATTGGCTTTGGCGAAGTCGTGCGTATCTTCATCCTCAACTTCGACACGCTGGCGACCACGCTGACCGGGGAACGCGTCCGCCTGACGCGCGGCGCGCTCGGCATCAGCGGCATCCCGGTGCTGACGCAGACATGGCATCTGCTGCTGTTTATCGTCGTGATCAGCTACATCATCTACCGCATGGCGCGCTCGCGCTTCGGGCGGTCGATGGCGGCGATCCGGCAGGATGAGCAGGCGGGAGCAAATATGGGCATCAATGTGGTGCTGACCAAGAATATCGTCTTCATCCTCAGCGCGATGCTGGCGGCGGCGGCGGGCGTGTTCAACGCGCATCTCGTCCGCACGATCAGCCCGGATGGGTACGGCTTCCGGCAGGCGGTCGATATTCTGACGTATGCCGTCTTGGGCGGCACGACGACGCTGGCAGGTCCCATCGTCGGCGGGCTGACGATGACCGCGCTCCCCGAAATCCTGCGTATCGCCGAGCAGTTTCGCGGCGTGATCAACGGCTTGATCCTCATGCTGATGATCGTCTACCTACCCGGCGGGTTGGTCGATCCGGCGTTGTGGCGGGGGCTGTACCAGCGCCTTTTCCGGCGCGCATCGAAGGATCAACCCGAACCCTCCGCTGAAAAATCTACGTAAATCTGCTATACTCCGCCTAAGATTGTTAAGCTTTACACAGGATAGAGCCTCATGGCGATCACGCTTCCGCTGATCCTCTCGGTGATCACCTCCGTCATCAGCGCGATCTTCACCCTTGTCGTGTTCAACCGCTGGCGCAGCGCCCGCGCCGAAGGCAAAGCCCGCCCGCATTTGCTGGCGTGGGCAATCGGTCTGCTGCTGTATTTCATCGGCGCATTCGCGCAGGTGATTCTGTATTTCACATGGAGTCAGCCCGCGTTCGCGCTGTGGTACTGGGCGGGCGCGCTCATGACCGCCCCTTGGCTCGGTCAGGGGACGATTTACCTGCTCTGGCGCAAGGGCAGCATCGCCCGCAACATCCAGATGGCGTTGATCCTCGTCAGCGTGATGACGCTCCCGTGGGCGCTGTTCCTCACGCCGATGAACGGCGACGCGTGGCGTCCCGGCGCGGATATGGTCGTATTGATGAACGACATCATGCAAAAGGGCGGCGTGCGCGGTTTCGTGCCGATGACCAACATCTGGGGGACGCTGGCGCTGGTCGGCGGCGCGATCTATTCGGCGTGGTTGTTCCGGCGCAAAGGGATTCTGGCGAACCGCGCTTATGGCAACTGGCTGATCGCGGCGGGGGGTCTGCTGCCCGCGCTCGGCGGCGCGCTGATCCGTTTGAACCTGACTGATCTCAAATACGGGGCAGAGATGCTCGGCGTGATCCTGATCTTCGCGGGCTACCTGCTGACCATGCGCACGCCGGAAGATGCGCCCGCGCCGAAGCAGCGTCAACCAGTGCGAGAGTCCGCATGATCAGCGTCGAACTGTACCTGTTTTTGCGCCAAGCGCATTACTTCGTCAGCCGTGCGGGACTGGTCGTCGGCTTGATCGGCTTGGCGGCGGCGGTCTACATCGGCTTGATCCGGCATGGCGACGTGACGCCGGTCTTTCGCCGCGCCGTGTACGCCGTCGTCGCGCTGATTGCGCTGGAGGCGGGCATGGGCGCGCTGATGTACTTCGGCATCAATGCGCGCCCACACGAGGAAGTCCACTTGATTTACGGGATTGCGGCGCTGCTGGCGCTGCCGTTCTTCATCTTTGTGGAGAAGACTGCCACCAAGCGCCCGGCGATGGGGAGTTATATCTGGGGCTTCGGGCTGATGGCGGCGATCCTGCTGCGCAGCATCATGACCGGCGCAGCGGGGTAAACAAAAGCAAGAAAGACAAGAAGGAAAAGAAAGAACGTAACGCAAAGACGCTAAGGCGCAAAGGAAAGGGGTAAGAAAGACAAGGTGATTAGGCGTTGCTTAGTCTGCGCCTTTTTTTCTACCTTTTCTTTGCGTCTTACCGTCTTTGCGTTGAATCTTTTCTTTCTTTTCTCCCGACTTACACTACGATTTCCTGTTCTTCGCGGGGCGCGCCGAGGTAGCTGCGCTCCTGCTCGACGATCTCCGGTTCGAGCTTGATGTACAGCGCCTTCGGTTCGCGCAGCGCTTGACCGGGGGTGAGCGTCTGCGCTTCCCACTTGCCAATCGCCTTCGTGCCGTCGTAGACCAGCCCCTTATGGCTGCGCGTTTCCTCCGCGTATTCCACGATGTTCAAATCGCCGAACCACTGCCCGTCGAAGCCGAGATACTCATGCACGGTCTGCGCACTGAACGGCAGGAAGGGCGACAGCAGCGTCTTGAGGTTGTTGATCACGTTGAGGATGGCGTAAACCGAGCGCGCCGCGTCCGCCGCATCCTCTTTGATCGTCATCCATGGCTTGCGCGTATCGAGATAGCCGTTTGCATCGCGGACTAAGCTCATCGCTGTGACCAGCGCCTCGCGCAGCTTGACCGCTTCCAGCAGCGCGCCGACTTCCTCGAAGCCTGCTTCCACTTTGGCGATGATCGCCTTGTCTTCGTAGGTCAGTTCGTCGTAGACCGGCACTTTGCCGTCGAAGCGCTTGTAGGCGAAGCTCAACATGCGGTTGACGAGGTTGCCCCACGCCGCCAGCAGTTCGGCGTTGACACGGCTGAAGAAGCCATCCCACGCGAAATCGGCATCCTTGCTTTCGGGGAACATCGCGGCGACGTAGTAGCGAATCGCATCCGGTTGGTAGCGATCCAGAATGTCGGGCAGCCAGATCGCCCAGTTACGGCTTTTCGAAAACTGCTTGCCTTCGATGTTCATGAACTCGTTAGCGGGCACATCATACGGCACGTTGAGTGGCGTCGCGCTGCCGGGGTTGTAAATGCCGTCGATGCCCATCAGTTCGGCGGGCCAGATCACCGTGTGGAAGGGGATATTGTCCTTGCCGATGAAGTTGTAAATCTCCGCTTCGGGGTTGTACCACCAGTCGAACCACGCTTCCGGCTGACCGGTGTTCTTCGCCCATTCGATGCTGGCGCTGAAGTAGCCGAT
>JACSRG010000523.1 GCA_014879865.1 Anaerolinea sp. | reverse complement strand
GATTTCCCTTAATGGTTCTCAATCCACCAGTTTGAGCCGCATCGCCAGCAGCGCCGCCTGTGTGCGATCTGAGACGTGCAGCTTTTGCAAGATGTGCTGCACATGCGTCTTGACCGTCGGCAGGCTGATGGTGAGCGTCTCCGCGATGGCATGATTGGGGAAGCCCTGCACCATCAGGCGCAGCACGTCGCGTTCGCGTTCCGACAGCGGCTCAATCGCCGCATCGGTGGTGTCGTATTCTGGCGGGGTGTTGTCCACCGAGTGCGCCAGTGCCGCTTGCAGCAGCGAGCGGTCAATCAGGTCGTCGCCGAGCGCTGCTGCCCGCACTGCCCGCACAATCTGATCGGGATCGGTCTCTTTCGAGAGATAACCCGCCGCCCCGCCGCTGATCGCCCGCGCCAGATAGGCGGGGTTGGCGTAGGTCGTGAGGATGATGACGCTCGTCTTGGGCGACGCTGCCTTGATATGCGGCAGACTTTGCAGCCCGTCTCCATCTTTCATGCGGATGTCGAGCAGCATGACATCTGGCTTGAGTTCTCCCGCCAGCCGAATCGCCGCGTTGCCGCTGTCCGCCTCGCCGATGACTTCGATGCCGGGGCGGGTTAGCAGTGCGCGCAGTCCCTGCCGGACAATGCCGTGATCATCGACGATAGCCGTACGTATCGCTCGTTCCTGCTCCGTTGTAGTCATTGAACTGCCTCCTTATTTTGCAGGGCGCACGGGACATGAACATGAACGTGCGTTCCGCCACCGCGCTGACTTTCAAGCGTGCAGCGCCCATTGAGCAAACTGGCGCGTTCGTGCATGGTCGTGATGCCTAAGCCGCGTCCTTCGCCCGCCAGCGCGATGGGGTCGAAGCCGATGCCGTCGTCGGTGATGTCGAGCGTTAAGCCGTCGCCGTTGTGCAGCGCGACGGTCACATGACGCGCGTTGGCGTGCTTGCGCGCATTGCTCAGCGCTTCTTGCGCGATTCGGTAGAGGGTGACGGCGACGGTCTTCTCCGGCTCGACAGAAAACGGCGCGAGATCGAGTTTCAAATCCCACCCGGCGGCAGTAGCGGTTTCGGTCGCGACTTCTTCGATGGCGGCGGTCAAGCCGAGATCGTCGAGCGCGGCAGGGCGCAAGCCTTCGATAATACGCCGTCCCTCGACAATCGCTTCGCTGAGGGCATCACACCCGCGCAGGAGCGCGTGTCCGGTGTCGTTCTCGTGGAACGGGCACATGCTGCGGCACTGCGTCAGGTAGAAGCGCGCGCCGACCAACTGCTGAATCAAGCCGTCATGCAGGTCATAGGCGAGCAGCTTGCGCTCCTCCTCCTGCGCGCGGATCAGGCGCTCGATCAAGCGGTGTTCGATCAGGCGCTTGCCTTCGAGTTCGCGCGCCGTGCCTAAAAAGGCGCGCATGAGTTCGCCGATTTCGTCGTTGGGCATCCGGTCGGGGAGCGGCGGCACGAAACCGTCACGCCCGAACTGAATCGTCATGGATTGCAGCCGCTTGACCGGTTCGACCAGCACGCGGCTGATGGCGACCGCCAGCGCCAGCGCCAGCGTCACGCCGATGATGATCAGGAAGATGGCGACATGAATGAAATCCGTGACCGACGCATACAGGACACTGATCGGCGTGTGCCGCACGATCACCCAGTAAGTATTCTCGACCGGGTAGACTGCGTCGAAGACGTACACGCTGCTGCTGGTTTCATAGGTGCCGCGTGCGCCCGTGAGCAGATGCGGCACATCGACGGCGATGCTCTGCGGATCGAAACCGTTCGGGTAGACGAGGAAGCGCCCCGCCTGATCGATCATCGACCATGTATCGTCGCCGGGGTTCTCCGGCAGCGCGCGCAGCAGCCAGCCCGCGTGCAGGTCGATGACCAGCACACCGTCGGGCAGGCGTACGGCGTAATGAACATACGGCGCGCCGGAACTGCGTTCCGTCTGAAAGGGCGAGACGTACACGCCATCGGTCGGCAGCGCCATCGTCGCGCGGAAGAACGCTTCGTCGCGGCGGTTTTGCAGGTCGTCGATCAAATGAACGTGATTTTCTTGCGCGTGTACGCCGATGCGCTCGTTGCCGTCGGCGTCGAGCAGGCGCACCGCGTAGTACATCGGGCGGACAGACGCCAGTACGAGCAAGTCCTGCCCGACCTCGTGCGTCCATAGATCGACCTCGGCGGGCGTGGACTGCTGGCGCAGCATGTTGAGGCTGCGCAGCGCGCTCAGGTAGAGCGCGTCGCCCTGTACCTGCCGCAGCGCGCTGTCGATGCTTTCCGCTTGTAGATGTACCTGATGAATCGAGCGTTCCAACGCCTGCGCCGAGAGGGCGCTACTGGTGAAGAAATGCCCGTAAATGCCGATGGCGGTCAGCGGGATGAACGTGAGCAGCACGAACGAGGCGATCAGCTTCAAACGCAAGCTGTGCAATCCAAAGCTCGATAAACGCCAGAAATTCATGTGCAACATGAGCGCAACCTCACGAGATCTGATTCGCCCCTTTACGGAATTTAGTTCTATTGTATGGCACTATGTATAGTGTACATTGTGCAGCAAGTCTCGTAATATGACGGGTGATACCCATCACCCTGTAATAATGTGTTCTGTCCTCAGTTTTTCAGGTTGGGACACGTTAAACTACGGGTATGGCGAAAAACTTCTAAAAAACTATATACGACGAGGTGACACGTGACCGAGATCAGTTGGGAAAAGCCCGCCGCTGCGTCTGCACCGGTGATTGGCAAGAGCAATGATCGATGGAAGTTCATCATTGGCGCAGTGCTTTTGCTCGGCGCGGTGGTGTACTTGCTTATTTCAGGAACGATGGGCGGCGCTCAATACTTCATGACAGTGGACGAGCTGCTGAACAATGCGGATTATGTCGGCAAGACGGTGCGTATCTCCGGGGCAGTTGACGGCGCTACCATCGCTTACGACGGCAACAACCTCATTCTGGATTTCACCATTGTCAACATCCCGACCGACACAACCGATCTGGCGCAAACGCTGCACAACGCCGTGAATGACACGCGTGCATCGCGCATCCCCGTACATATTGAAGGCGAAGTCAAACCCGACCTGCTTCAACACGAAGCGCAGGCGATTTTGACCGGACAGATGGGTTCGGATGGCGTGTTCTATGCCAGCGAACTGCTGCTGAAGTGCCCCAGCCGGTATGAAGAAAACGTTCCGGCGCAAGTCGAGAGCTAGAGTAGGAGACTTTTCATGCTCGCAGAAATCGGTTTGATCGCGGCACTGTTCGCTTTTATCGTGGCGATCTACGCGATCATCGTCTCGGTGTATGGCGAACGCTTTGCCCACAGTGAAGCGATGGTCATCAGCGGACGCAACGCCGTTGTACTAAATTTCATCCTAATGACGGTCTCCGTGCTGTGCCTGCAAGTGGCGATCATGTCACAGGAGTACCAACTCACCTACGTGTGGTCGGTGAGCAGCCCGGACATGCCGGACTTCTTCCGCTTCACGGCGTTGTGGGGGTCGCAAGCCGGGTCGATTTTGTTCTGGTCGTGGCTGATGAGCGTGTTCGCAGCGGGCGCGACCGTATTTAATTGGAAATCGCAGCGCCGCCTGATGCCCTACGCGATTGCCTACATGATGGCTGCCGTCGCGTTCTTCATCGGCTTGACGCTCTTCTTTGAAAACCCGTTTGAACGCTGGTGGATTTTACCGAGCGACGATGTGATGGCGGCAGTCTTCCCGCCGTCCGGGGCGATTGCGCCGACCGCCGCCATGCTCGCACAATCGGCAAACGGTCTGAATCCGCTGCTGCGGCACTTCGGCATGGCAATCCATCCGCCGATGCTGTACCTCGGCTTCGTCGGATTCGTCATCCCGTTCGCCTTCGGGATGGCAGCGCTGGCATCCGGCGACCTTTCGACCAACTGGATTAAGGTGTCGCGGCGCTGGACGTTGGTCGCATGGTTGTTCCTGTCGCTTGGCTTGATCCTCGGCGGGCGCTGGGCGTATGACGTGCTGGGTTGGGGCGGGTACTGGGGTTGGGATCCGGTCGAAAACGCGGCGTTCCTGCCGTGGCTGATCGGGACGGCGTACCTGCACAGCGTCATGATCCAAGAGAAGCGCGGGATGCTCAAAACGTGGAACATGTTCCTCGTGATCGGCACGTTCAGCGCGGTGATCTTCGCCACGTTCGCGACCCGTTCCGGCTTGGTGGACAGCGTGCACAGCTTCGCGCGCAGCGGCATCGGCTTCCCGATGTTCCTGTTCTGGTTCACGTTGACAATTATCGGCGTGGTGTTGATCCTGTGGCGTCGTGGACGCGGCGAACTCAAGGATGAGCATCCATTCCGCAGCGTATTCAGCCGTGAGGCGCTGTTCGTACTCAACAATTTCGTGTTCGTCGCGCTGTTCGTGGTGATCTTCTGGGGCAGCTTCGGCGCGCCGATCCTGTCCGAACTGGTCATGAACACGAACATCACGCTCGGCGCGGATTACTTCATGCAGGTGACGCCGCCGCTCTTTCTGCTGATGTACATCCTGATGGGCGTCGCGCCCGTGTCGGCGTGGGGCATTTCGACGCTGGCGCGTATGGGACGCGCGATGCTGATCCCGTTAGGGCTAACAGTGCTGTCGCTCGGCTTATTCGTCGTTAGCGGGGTCACGTCGGCGGGCGCGCTGCTCGGTTACGGCGTGGTCGTGCTGGCGGGGTGGGTCGCCGTCTTCGAGACGGTGCGCGGCGTGCTGGCGCGGCGTAAGGCGCACAATGAGAATCCGTTCACGGCGCTGATCGCCCTGTTGACGCGCAACCCGCGCCGTTATGGGGGCTACCTCGTCCACATCGGCATCACGGTGATCGGGATCGGCGTGATCGGCTCGACGCTGTTCCAGCAGGAAACCCAGCGGACGCTCTCGGTCGGCGAAAGCCTTGAACTCAGCGGCTATGTCATGCGCTACGATGGGCTGCTGCTGAACCAGATTTCCGAAGATGGTCGCGTGATGGACATCGCCGAGTTGACGCTGATCCGTGACGGACAGGAAATCGCACATTTGCGCCCGCGTCGGGACTTCTTCCCGAACGCGACCGATATGAACAGCATGACCATCGCCGGTTCGTACAGCACGGTCGAAAACGACTTCTACGTGCTGCTGGTGAACTGGGAGACGATCAGCGCGAATTCGGCGACCTTCAAGGTGTACATCAACCCGCTGATCAACCTGATCTGGTGGGGATCGTTCATCCTGATCGCCGGGACGATGCTGGCGGGCTATCCGCGCGAAACACTCCCCGCGCGCGTCCGCGAAAAGCTGCAATTGACGACAGCGCAAGGAGCAGCCTCATGACGCGGTTTGTCAAACTGGCGCTGCTGCTCGTCATGCTGATCGGCGTGGTCGGTGCGGCGTCGGCGCAGGAAGTCGCCCCGACGCCCGTCCGGCAGGTCACCGACGACGAGGTGAACGCCATTGCCGAGAAGCTGTACTGCCCGGTGTGCGAAAACATCACGCTGGATACGTGCGGCACGGCGGCATGTGCGGATTGGCGCTATGAGATCCGCTTGCAGTTGGAAAGCGGCATGACAGAACAGCAGATCGTCGAGGATTTCGTGCGGCGCTTTGGAGATCGCGTCGTGGGAACGCCGCTCGACCCGACGCTGCGCACGCTCTCGTTGGTCACGCCATGGATCGTCGTGGCGGGCGTGTTGATCGCTGCGGCGGCGGTGCTGGCATCACGGCGGCGCGGCGAGACACAAGCGGTGGTCAACCCATCGAAGAGCGCCTACGTCGATCAATTCGAACAAGATTTAGGGAACTAGGGTAAAACCATGACGACAACTACGAACACGCTCCCCGAAGAAGCGCCTAAGCGTACAAAATTCGGCGTAGGCGCGATCATGCTCGTCGCCGGGATCGTGGTGATTGCGGTGGTGTTCGCCATCGCGCTGGCGCGGCAGCAGTTGACGCAGCCCGAATCGGGCGCAGCGCCGGAATTCGAGTTCACGACATTCGACGGTGTGGACTACAAGCTTTCCGACTTTCGCGGCAAGGTGGTCATGATCAATTTCTGGGCGTCGTGGTGCGGTCCCTGCCGTGACGAGGCACCGGAACTACAAAGCGCGTGGGAATACTACCAGAACAGCGACGATGTGGTCTTCCTCGGTATCGCCTACGCCGACAACGGTCCCCGGTCTATCGCCTACATGCAGGAGTTCGGCGTGACATATCTCAATGCGCCTGACCTCGGCACGCGCATCAGCGAGGCGTATCACATTCAAGGTGTGCCAGAGACGTTCATCATCGATCAGAACGGCGAAGTCGCCCAATTTATCTACGCGGGGATCACCCGTGACCGCCTGATCACGATGATCGACGGCTTGCTGGCGCAAGGAGGCGCGTCATGAGCGGAGAAGCACTCGTCCTCAGCATCCTGATTTTAGCTCTAGGGACGCTGTATCTGGCGCTGCCATTTATTCGCGGCGGAAAAGTCAAAGAGAACTCGGAGCAGGCGCGCGAACGCCTCAAGCTGGTTGCCGCGTATGAGCGCGCGCTGATGACGGTGCGCGACCTCGACGAGGATTATCAGGTTGGCAAGCTCTCGCAAGAGACCTATGCTGCCGAGCGTGCCCGCTGGACGGAACACGGGGCAATGCTGCTGGAGATGATCGAGCAGAAAAACGGAGAGGGCAAGAAGTCGTCGAAGCGCAGTAAACCCGCTCCCGAAACCGCGTCCGCAGCCGATGATGACGCAGTTGAGCAAGCTATCGCAGCGTATGTACGCGCCCGTGAAAACGTGCGCTAGGGTGAGGAACTTCATGAGCAAGTGGTACCGGATTGGTTTGGTGGGGGTCATCGCCGTGCTGGCGATGGCGCTGCTGCCCGCGTGTCAAGGGCTGTCGAGCGAGCCGCGCATTGTCGCGACGGCTGCGCCAAGCAATGCCGAAGACGACCTCGCGGCGACGATGACGCGCGGCTCTCAAGTCTGGTTGGATAACTGCGCGCGCTGTCACGGGCGTACGGGTGAAGGGACTGCCGAAGGCGCGCCGCTGCCCGACCTCACCGGGCATACCGACGAGCAAATCCTCGCCAGCATCACCAACGGGGTGAGCAACGGCATGGTGGATATGCCCGCGTTCGGCACGATTTTAGGCGAAGAAGATTTGCTGGCGGCGATGACCTATTCCAAGATGATCTCGCTGGCGGTCTCGCGCGGGATGCTCGAAAACCCGACAGTTCAACCGGGGGCGACAGCCGAAGCCACCGCGCCTGCCGAGATCGCGTCTGCGGCGAGTGCCGCGATTGGCGCTGTGAACGGCACGGTGATCAACGGCACGAGCGGCGGGACGATCCCGGCGGATATGCCGCTGACGCTGCACGTCATCACGTCCGAGATCAGCGAACAGACCTTCGAGACGACACCTAACGCCGACGGCACGTACCGGATCGAAAATGTGCCGATGGATGCGGGCTACGAGTATGTGCTGACCGCGCCGTATGGCGATGTGCGCTACGTGAGCGAAATTCTGACGGGCGACCCGCTCAACCCGGAGATGTCGCTGCCGATCACCGTCTATGAAGGCGGCGCGACCCGCGAGGATGTCGTCGTCACGGCGATGGGGGCGCAGGTCTTCGTGCAGAACAATCAGCTTCAGGTGATCCAGATTGCCAATTTCAGCAATCGCTCGGATCGCGTGTATTTCAGCGTCGTGGATGGCGTGGGCACATCGGTCGAATTGACCGCCCCGGCAGGCGCGACGATCCAAGATAACGTAAGCGAACGCTATTTGGTTTCGGCGGACGGCACGACCGTCGCGGATACGCGCCCGCTGCTCCCCGGTGTGACGACGCTCATTCACCTTGCCTACGCGCTTCCATATAACGGCAGCATCACCATCGCACAGCCGCTGGCGTACCCGCTTGAGGGGCACGTCGATGTGGTGCTGGCGTCGCAAGGGTTGAGCTTCTCGGCAGAGAACTTCGCCGAACAGCCGCCGTTCACTTCCGGGGGCGTCTCGCTGGCGAGCTTCGGCGCAGATTTGACGACGACGGCAGGCACGCCGCTCACGTACACGGTAAGCGGAACGCCGGTCGTCACGGAAACGCAGTCCACCGCGACGGTCAGCAGCAGTTCCGGCGTGACGCCGCTGGCATACATCTTGATCGGTGCAGGGATCAGCGCGCTGCTCATCGCCGGGTATACGCTGCTGCGCGAACGCATGAACCAGAACCGCGTGCCCGTCGCGGCGACACCCGCCCCGTCAGTGAATTCAGCCGACAAAGCGGTGATCAGCGACCTGATGGAGCAAATCGCCGATCTGGATGCCGAGCACAAGGCGGGCAAGGTCAATGCCCGCGATTATCAACGGCGGCGCACAGCGCTCAAGAAGCAGTTGAGCGCCCTGATGACTACACAGCAGAAATAGATTCAAGCAGCAGAGGGGGAATAACTTCATGGGTCTTGCACAACGTCTACACCTACCACAGGCATCCGACAGCAGTCAGAGCGCAGCACAGGCACACACGCCGCTGCTGCTGCGGCTGCTCTCTTATGCAGCAGTCGCCGGTTTCCTGTTCGTTGGGTATATCAGCTTGTTTTTGGTGGGTGCGGACGCCACACAGGGCGATGTCCAGCGCATCTTCTACGTTCACGTGGCTGCCTTCAGCGCCGCATCGTGCGCGCTCTTCTGCGCGGTGATCGGCGGAATTGCCTATTTGCGCACACGTAACCCTAAGTGGGATGCGCTGTCGCTGGCGGGTGTCGAAGTCGGTTTCGTTTTGTCGCTGGTCACGCTGTTCTGCGGCATGGTCTGGGCGCGTCCGATCTGGAATACGTGGTGGACGTGGGATCCGCGCCTCACCGCGACGGCGATCATGATCTTGACCTACGCCGCCTATTTGATGCTGCGCGGCGCGCTGGAAAGCCCGGACAAGCGGCGCGCACTGGCGGCGGTCTACGGCATTCTGGCGTTCGGCACGGTGATCTTCACGTTCGTGATCATCCGCATCCGCCCGGACACCATTCACCCGACGGTCATCGGTCCGAGCGCGCAGAACGCGCAGGGCGGTTTCGCCATGACCATGACGATGGGGCAGGCATTGGGAATCGCCAGCGTCGTGTGGTGCTGCCTGATCGCCCCGGCGCTCGTGTGGTGGCGTATCCGTCTGGAAAATCTGCACGAACGCGCCAATCACCTGCGCGCGCAGCTTTAGTCGAGGAGAACAACAATCATGCCCGATACGACCGCTTATTTGATGCTCGGCGTCGCCGTTACGCTCATCATCGTCGTCGGATACTCGGCGTCGCTGGTCTGGCGCTTCCGCCAGAGCGCGAAGCTGATCGAGACGCTGAAGACGCTCAACGAAGAGCAGTAGTCAGCGCGTGCGGTAGACATAAAAACAGGACGCCCGTTTCGAGCGTCCTGTTTTTGTTTGCCTAGATTTCCTCTCCCGGCTTGCCGGGAGAGGAACCAGCGGGGTGTAGAAAGGGGTGGTGCTATTCCGCCGGAGGAGCAACGGGCGGACGAGTGAAGGTCGCAACCGCGTCAGCGCCGCCGATGGAGTTGAGGCTGTCGTACAGAACCTGCATGGCGTAGTCCGGGTTATGGGCATACACGCCGGGGTCTTTCTGGATGTACTGGTAGTTGTACGCCGCGCGCAGCAGATTGGGCGTCCACGTCGTGAAGCGGTTGTCGCCGTTGACTTCTTCGGGGTCAGCCACGCCGTTGCCGTTCGTGTCGATGAACCAGTACGGGTGCGAGTGCGAGTCGTAAGCAATCGCCGTGCCGACGGTTTCGTTGGCATACGCCTGAATTGCGACCAGCAGCGCGTCTTCGAACGACATGATTTCGTCACGGATCGGTTCTTCCGCGTCGCCGTCGCCGTCGTAGTCGATCAGTTCGACATCGTCGGTCACACGGATCAAGCGCGTGTCTTCGGATTCTTCCACATCGTCATGGCAGTCGGCGCACAGTTCGATGTCACGTTCGCCCGTGTGAGCGTCGTGGCAGTCCACGCACGTCCCGGCTTCGTCTTCGCCGTCGTGGTAGTTGCGACCGTTGTATTCCATGCCTTCATACTGGTACGCGCCCATCGCTTCGCTGCCGAACAGCGTCGCGCCAGCCGCGAAGTAGTGGACATTGCGGAAGCTCAAGCCTTGAGCAACTTCGTCGTCGCCGACGTTGGCACGGCGGATGGCGTTGTTCACGCTGACCGTCGACTCACGCCCCTGATGGCACGCCAAGCATAGGTTGTTGTCGTCGGCTTCGCCTTCGGGCGCGAACGACAGCACCGCGCCGCTGGGGAAGGTGGCAGCTTCGAGTTCGAACAGCGTGAAGTCTTGGACGCTGTCATGGCAGGTCGAGCAGTTGAGCGAATTGCTGATCGGTTCGGCGATGTTCGAGCCGTTCTCGATCCACACCGGCAAGCCGGTTTCGCTGTGGCAGCGGGCGCAGGTCGCCGGGACTTCGCCTTCAGCATCCCAGTGACGGAACGCTTCGGCGGAGATGTTGAAGTGACCGGGGTCGTTGCGGACGATGCCTTCAACTTCGGTCTGGAGCGCGACGCTGAGCGATTCGATGGAATCGTACAGCAGGTGGATCATGTACTGCGGGTTGTGCGCATAACCACCGGGGTCTTTGGCGACGACTTGGTAGTTGTACGCCGCGCGCAGCAGGTTCGCGGTGAACGCGTTGTAGCGCGTGTCGCCGGAGACTTCGCCTTCATCCACCTCGCCATTGCCGTTGCCGTCAATGAACCAGTACGGATGCGAGTGCGACTCGTAGACGATGCCGACGCCGGAGATTTCGGTGGCGTAGGTCTGGATGCTTTCGTACAGTATTTCCTGCAAGCCCGCGATTTCTTCCGCGATGCCTTCGTTGATGTCTTCGTCGCCGTCATAGTCGGAGAGCGAGCCATTCATGCGGATGAACTGCAGATCTTCGACCGATTCGACATCTTCGTGGCAGTCGGCGCACAGTTCGACGTTGATTTCGAGCGAATGCGGGTTGTGGCAGTCGGAGCAGGTGTCGAAGCCGGGGACATGATTGTTACGCATCTGGTAAATCTGTCCGTCGTACTGATACCCGCCGCGCGCTTCCGAGCCGTACAGCGAAGCGGCTGCCGCGTAGTAGTGGATGTTGATGAAGCCGAGTTCCGGGTTGACCGTATCCGGCGATTCGACGAGCGCGAGTTCGGTCAGACGAGCGTTGACGCTGTCGGTCGAGGCGCGCCCTTGATGGCACTGCATGCAGCGGGTGGCATCTGTGCCGTCTTCGACCACTGCGCCCGACGGGAATTGAACCGTCGTCAGGTCGCGGGCAATCGGATCATGGCAGGCATCACACGTTACAAGTGAGCCAAGCTCGGCGGGGGCATCCACGGAGCCGAACTCCGAACCATCCGCACCCATGTAATCGAGGTAACCGGGGGTGGAGTGGCACTTCGCGCAGTTCTCCGGGATTTCGCCTTCAGAGTCCCAATGACGGAAGGCTTCAGCGGTGAAGTCGGCGTGCGGCGACGCGACCCACGCATTGTAATAATCCGCTAGATAAGGCGGATTTTCCAGCGGCTCCGGCGGAGTCGGAGCCGTGTCCTGCGCCAACACGCTCGTCTGAGCGATCAGCGCGAACCCCACCACGAGAAACAGCGTCCCGATGATGGTCAAGACTTGGAACTTCTTCATAAACAACCTCCGTGCGAACACGGCAACAAAAAAAGCGCAATTTCTGCTGATGATTATTGTGCGCCTGTCTAGTGCGGGCGTCGTCAACCGCGAGAATGATTCACGCTCATCCTACGGGTTGAAAAAGCCCAACCTAGCCGATCATCAGGGGAAAGCGTTGGCAATCGTCACTAGGGGAATGTGGTGAAAATGCGGCACACTTAATCAATTCCAGAGGTGGATGAAAGCGTTGACAAGAGAACGGCTATGATCGCACACCAAGCTGCCACCGAGCAGATGCGGGTTGTCCTCGTTGGAAATCCCAACGTCGGCAAGTCTGCGCTTTTCGGCGCGCTGACGCATCAACGGGTGATCGTCTCGAATTATCCCGGCACGACAGTCGAAATCGCGCAGGCAGGCTTTTCCGACTCAACAGCCGCCCAGAATGGCAAGTTCCGGCGCGGCGCGCAGCTCGACGCCGGGCTGAAGAATGCCATCTTGATCGATACGCCGGGGACGAACAGCCTGTCGGCGCAAAGCGACGATGAGCGCGTCACGGCGGAGTATTTGCACGCGCATCACGACGAGATCAGCGCGGTGGTGCAGGTCGCGGATGCGAAGAATCTGCGGCGGGCGCTGCTGCTCACGGTGCAGCTTGCCCAGTTGGGGCTGCCGCTGGTGCTGGTGCTCAATATGATGGACGAGGCACAGGCGAACGGCGTTCACATCGACACGGCGCGTTTGAGCGAGAAGCTCGGCATCGATGTGGTGCAGACGGTCGCGGTGCGCGGCGAAGGCATCGACGCGGTGCTGGCGGCGATCCCGGCGGCGTGTGTGCCGCACGTCGAACTTGCGCCGGTGCCGCCCTCGCAATACCCGCCGCGCGCGCAAAAGCTCAAGCAAGAACTGAATACGGTCGATCTGCTGCTGCACGAGATCATCACGCACAGCGTACCCGAAGATCGGCGTTTTCGGCGGCAGTTGGGGCGCTGGATGGTGCATCCGGTACTCGGTTGGTCGTTCTTGCTGATCGTGCTGTGGCTGATGTTTAAATTCGTCGGGGAGTTCGGCGCGGGGACACTGGTCGGCTTCCTCGAAGAAACGGTTTTCGGCGAATGGATCAACCCGGCGGCAACGCGCCTCGTCGATGCGGTGCTGCCGATCCCGTTCGTGCATGATCTGCTGGTGGGCGATTACGGCATCATCACGATGGCGCTGTCCTACGGGATCGCCATCGTCTTCCCCATCGTCACCACCTTCTTCCTCGCCTTTTCGATCCTCGAAGACACGGGCTATTTGCCGCGCTTGGCGATCATGTTCAACCGCGTCTTCACCCTGATAGGGCTGAACGGCAAAGCGGTGCTGCCGATGGTGCTCGGCTTGGGCTGCGACACGATGGCGACCATGTCCACCCGTGTGCTCGAAACGCGCAAAGAACGTCTGCTGACGACGCTGCTGCTGGCGCTCGGCGTGCCGTGTTCGGCGCAGTTGGGCGTGACGCTGGGGATGCTCGAACAGGTCGGTACGGCGGCGTTTTTCCTCTGGGGTGGCGTCGTCGTCGCGACCATGCTGATCGTTGGGCTGCTCGGCGCAAAACTCCTACCGGGAAAGCGCAGCGACTTCATCATCGAACTGCCGCCGCTGCGCCTGCCGCAGTTGGGCAACATCGCCCTGAAGACGCTGGCGCGCGTCGAATGGTATCTCAAGGAGGTGCTGCCGCTGTTCATCCTCGGCACGCTGATCCTGTTCGCGCTGGATAAAACGGGCGTGCTCACGGTGATCGAGCGGCTGGCGTCGCCGCTGGTCGTCAACGCGCTCGGTCTGCCCGCTGGTGCGACGGGCGCATTCCTGATCGGCTTCCTGCGGCGTGATTATGGCGCGGCGGGCTTGTTCGCGATGGCGCTGGCGGGGGAACTCAACTCGCAGCAAATCGTCGTCTCGATGATCGTGATCACGTTGTTCGTGCCGTGCGTCGCCAACGTGCTGATGATCGCCAAAGAATACGGCGTACGCGTCGCCGTCTCCGTGTGTCTGGTGGTGTTTCCGCTGGCATTCACGGTGGGCGCGCTGGTCAACGGGCTGCTCAATATGTTTCAGGTGACACTATGACTCATTGTCCATTGTGCGGGTACGAGTTCGATGCCGAAGAGATGGCGTGCCATGCGTCGTGCGCCTTCAACAACCAGTGCGCGGTGATCTGCTGCCCGAACTGCGGCTATCAGATGGTGGACGAAAAGCGCTCGGTGCTGGCGGATCGGCTGCGGCGCTTTTGGGCGCGGCGCAACGCTCCTGCGCCGGAGACGGGCGAGGTGTGCGCGTTGAGTGATCTGCGCGCGGGTCAGTACGGGCGGGTGGTCGAAGTTGCGGCGGAGGATTCCACACGCGCCGAACGCTTGCAGGTGCTTGGGTTCGTCAAGGACGCGGAAATCCGCCTGATGCAGACCAAGCCGACCTATATCGTACAGGTCGGCTTCACCGAAGTGTCCGTCGAGAAAGCGATCAGCCGCGCGATCACGGTCATGGTCGAGTAACCGCCTCCGGGTTGACGATGCTGGCGGGCTTGCCGCTCAGGAAATTGCTCAACTGCTCGAACGCCGCGCCGAAATAGGTCTCGTAGCTGTCCTTCTCGACATAGCCGAGATGCGGCGTGGCAACGACGTTGGGTAGGTGCAGCAGCGGGTGATCGATGACCGGCTCGGACTCGAAGACATCGACGGCGGCGTAACCGGGGCGTCCCGCTTGCAGCGCGGCGACCAACGCCCCCGGCACGATCAGGTCGGCGCGGCTCGTGTTGACGATCAGCGCCGTCGGCTTCATCGCCTGTAAATCGTCAAGCGTGACGATCCCGCGCGTCTCGGCGTTGAGCTTGATGTGCAGACACAACACATCCGCTTGCTCGAAAAGGGCGCGCTGACTGCTCACGACCCCGTAGCCATCCGCCTGCGCCCGTTCCAGCGAACCGGAGCGCCCCCACGCGACGACGTTCATGCCGAAGGCGCGCCCATAATTCGCCACGATGCTCCCGATACTGCCGTAGCCGAAAATCCCCAGTGTGCGCCCGTGCAAGCCGACGCCGAATGTCCGCTGCCAGCGCCCCGCTTTGAGATTTTCGACCTCCTGCGGGATGTGACGTGTCGCCGCGAGGACGAGTCCCCATGTCAACTCGGCGGTCGAGTAGGGCGATCCCCCGCCGACGAGCACGGGGACGCCGTGCCGCGTGCAGGCAGGCACGTCGATGTGCGGGATGCCGCGTCCGGTCTGGCTGATCAGCTTGAGCTTGGGCAGACGCGCCAGCAGCGCTTCGGTGATCGCCGTGCGTTCGCGGATCAACACGAGCGCGTCGGCGTCCTTGAAGCGTTCCACCAGCGCGTCGATGTCCGTCACCGAGTCGCTGTAAATCGTGACGGTGTGTCCGGCAAGCTGACTGAAGCAGTCCAGTGTGCGGACGGCGTCTTGATAGTCGTCGGGAATGACGATGTGCATACTTCCCCCTATGCTTTGTAATAGGGCGACATGGCAAGCAGACGGCGGCGGATGAGCGGTCGCAAAACGCGGATAAAAGCCCGCCGCCAGCCGACCGCCTGCACCACGTCGCGCACGTAGTCGTCAAACGTGTAACGCTGGTAGCAGAGCAACCGCTGACTCTCGGTTGTATCGAGCCAGTCGAGGTGATACGGGGCGTGCCCGAAGGCACTTTCGGGCAGCATCCCGATGCCCAACGCCTCGAATGGCTTAAGTATCACTTCGCGCTGGTAAATCTGGCAGCGCTTACCGCCGCCGACGAGCAGCGTTTTGCCGTCAATCGCGGGCGTGTCGATGGCATTCGCCAGCGCCAAGCCGATGTCGTAGGTATGCACGAACTCCATGCGGTCGCCGAGCGGCACGTCGAACATGAGCGGATCGATCACGCCGAGTACGTCAATCGGCAGGACTGCGCCGAAGCGGAGCAGGGCATAGGTGACGCCTGACGCCTTGATCAAGCGCTCACATTCGGCTTTGGTTTCGGTATACACATCGGTGAGCTGAATCGGGTCGCTGACCGTGCGCGGCGGCGGCATGTGCTGCGTCGCGCCGAACAACGCCAGCGACGACGAGTAGATCAGCCGGGTGCTGCTCCCCGCGAGCGCATCGAGGATGTTCTGTGTGCCGCCGACATTGACCGCGCGCGTCACCGCGTGGTCGAGGTCGCTCTTGGGCGGGATGATGGCGATCAGGTGGATGACGACATCCCGACCTTCGACAGCGCGGCGCACATCGCCGGCATTACGGATGTCGCCCCATTGGACTTCGATTTGTCCGGCGTAACGGCGCGCCACCCGTTCGGTGCGCGGCGATTTCACGTCAAAGCAGCGGACATGATGCCTGCCGCGGGGCAGCAGTTCGCGCAGCAGGCTCGTGCCGACGTTGCCGAATGCTCCGGTGATCAGGATGTTCACGATGGTCTCCTCAGGATGCTGGCGGCGTCTCGGCGAGACTGGCAAGCGCGGCGTCTTCGGTATCGAACATCGTCACGTAGACGGAGAAGCGCACGAGGTCAAAGACTTTCTTATAATGCGGGCTGACCCCGCAGACGAGGATTTTCTGCCCGGCTTTCTTGGCTTCCATGACGATGGCGATCAAGACCGAAATGCCGGACGTGTTGATGTATTCGGTCTTGCTCAAATTGAACAGAATGGTCGTCGCACCGCCTGTGACGGCGTCACGGTATGCCCCTTTGATCGCCGCGTCGCCGTCGGAATTGACATCGCCGTGCAGTTCGATCACGCTGGCGCTGGCGGCGCTGCGCGTCACAACCTTCAGCGCGCTGCTCATTGATCTTTCTCCTCTTGCTGCAAGTGAATCACCATGCGGAACTGGCTGCCCGTGCCGAGATCGGGCGGGACGAATTCCGCTTCATCGACGAGCGATTTGATCACGAACAAGCCCATGCCGCCGGGCGGCAGCAAGCCGTTGACCTGTGCTTCCAAGTCCGGCGCGCTGACCTCGGTCGGTGGTTTGCCGCCGCGCCCCTCGTCGGCAACGTCGATAGCAAGGCGATCCTCGTGGACGGTCATGACGACGAAGACTTTCGTCTCCACATCGAACTGGTTGCCGTGTTCCATCGCGTTGATGCAGGCTTCGGCGACGGCGGTTTCGAGGTCTTGAATCCGTTCGGGAGAGAAGCCCATGCGCCCGGCGAGTTCGCCCGCCATCCGCATGGCGACTTTTTCGTACCCTGCTTCACAGGGGATTTTGAGTTCGACGGTTCTCACAACTGCTCCTGTCTGCTACCACGTGCCCGACTGCCACATACTCGTAAAGACCTCGGAATCGCTCAGACCGATCTGCGCCAGAATGGTGACGGCTTTTTCGAGATACTCGAACGAGCGCTCGTCATCGCCCCGCAGGCGGTAGACCTGCCCCAGATTATCATAGGCGACGGCTAGCCCATGCAGGTTGCCGACCTGATCGAACAGCGTGCTGCCCTGCTCAAAAGCCGCCAATGCCTGATCGAGATCGCCCATGCTCTGGTGCAGCAAGCCGAGGTTGTTGTGAATCGACGCCAAGCCGAGCATATTGCCCGATTCTTTCCACAGCGCGAGGCTTTCGGCGTACAACCGCGTCGCTTCGGCGTACTCGCCTTTCTTCCAGTGAATGACGCCGACGGTCTGGTTCGCCGCCGCGAGGCTGCGCTTATCCGTGCCCATTTGCGCCATCGCCAGCCCCATCTGCGCGAGTTCGGTCGCATCCTCGACCTTGCCCTGCCGGTAATTGATCATGCTCAAGCCCATGTACAACTGGCAGGCTTCCTCTGGCTTGAGATCGGCTTGCAGTTCGACCAAGCCCGCCTCGAAACACGCGGTCGCCTCGTCGAACTGCCCCCACTTTTGCAGGACGTAGCCTTTTTTGCGCAGCAGCGCCGTGCGCCGCGCAACCTGATCCGCGCCGACCAGATCGAGCGCGCGGTCGTAATGCGCGATGGACTCGGCGTAACTGCTGGCGTTGTCGTACAGGTCGCCCAAGCCTTCGTGGAGCGGCATGATCTCCGCTGGCGGCAGCGCCGTCTTAGCCGATAGGTCGAGCGCGCGCAAATAGAAGCGGATGGCTTCTTGATTAGCGTGCAGCCCCGCCATCGACTGCGCCGACTTGATCAGGTAGATCACGGCGCGCTCGTAAATGGCGGATTTCTCGTAGTGGAAGGCGAGATCGGGGGCTTTCGCCAGCAGGTTTTCCGCGTAGACCTGTTCGATTGCCGCGCCCGCCAGCGCGTGGAGTTCGCGCAGTCGTTCCTGCGCCTGCATCGAGTAGGCGGCGTCGCGCAGCAGGGCGTGCCGGAAGACGTACTGCCGTTCGCTGCGCGCGATCCAGATCGTCTCATCTTCTGCCTGCTTGATCTTCGGCTTGACGTCGGCATCGCCGCCGAGCATGTGCGCCAGCACCGGAACGTCAAATTCCTGCCCCAGTACGGACGCGACCTGCACGATAGCGCGCAGTTCCCCGATCAAGCGGTCGAGGCGGGCGATCAGCACGGCGTTGAGGTTCGCGGGCATGTCGTCGATGGGCTGATCGCTCAAGTCCCATGTGCCGTCGAGCGACGGGACGAGCGCGCGCCGCTCGGAGAGGTCGAGCGTGAGCTGCTCGGTGAACAACGGGTTGCCGCTGGCTTTCTCGTACAGGTAGCGCGCAGCGGCGTCACTGACCGCACCGTTCAATACATTGGCGGTGAGTTCCGCTACATCCGCCGCCGCTAATTCGGCGATAGGCAGCGCCTTGAATCCGGGACGAGCGAGGGAGGCTTCGTCGTATTGGTCACGGCTGTCAATGATCACGGCAATCGGGAAGCGGGAAGCGCTCTCGATCCACAGGTCGAGCAGCGCCAGCGAATCGTTATCGAGCCACTGCGCGTCCTGAATGTGCAGCACGAGCGGCTTGATCAAGCTGAGCGCGTGCGCCAGCGTGTTAAGCGCGGCAAGCGACCGCTCGAAGCGCGTCTTCGACTCGGCGCTTTCGTAGGGCGATCCCGCCCAGTGCAGCCCGAGCAGCGCGCCGATGTACCAGCGCCCCGCGTTGAGGTTCGCGGCGACGGCGGGCGCTTCCGGGTGATCCGGCAGTGACTTGATCAGGCGGTCGATGCGGCGGTCAAAGAGCGTCTTGCGCATGTATTCGTTGGCGGCAAAGTCAAAGTTGAAGAAATTCGCCAGCACCGGCAGCACCGGATGCAGCGATTCCTGCACGAGTTGATCGGTGGCAAACGTGTACCAGTTGACCTGATCGCCGACCTGCTGGCGTGCCGCGTAGATCAGGTGGCTCTTGCCGATGCCCGCTTCGCCATGCACCCATGTGCAGCCCGCCGGTTGATGGTCAAGGATCGGCGCGATGTCCGCTTGCAGGCGCGCGAGTTCGCGCTGCCGCCCGACGAGCGGTCGTTCGTGGCTGACGCTGCGTTCGTCCAGATCGGTGCGCCTGCCGATCAAGCGGGCGACGGGCAGGGCATCCTGCTTGCCTTTGACGCGGATGGGCGTCAGTTCGCGTAGATCGAAACTGCCCGCCAATGCTTTCTGTACGCGGTCACTGACGAGGATTTGCCCCGGTGACGCGTGTCCCATCAGGCGAGCGGCGAGGTTCACATCGTCGCCGATCACGCCGTAAGTGCGGCGCGTCCTGCCGCCATACGTCCCGGCGCGCATGATCCCCTGCGTGATGCCGATGCCATGAATGTAGACGTAGCTGAGTTCGCGCGGGAGCGTCCGCGTTTCGAGTGCCGCCGACGCCGCGCGCGCCGCGTTGTTCTCGTGGGCGGTCGGCACGCCGAACGCCGCATAGAGCGAACTGCCCTTGTCGCCCATCGACACTTGCAGCAGCGCCCCGTCATAGCGGGCGATGATCGCCTGAATCCAGCGCACGAACGCGTCGAGTTTGCGTTCGGCTTCAGGATCGGTATCGTAGTTGATGCCGCTGAAGGCGAGGAAGAACGCCACCGCCGGACGCAGTTCGGTCAGCGAATCGTCGCGGTTGGCAAGCGCGGGCATGACCCACGAACGCAGTTGATCGGCGGGGAGCGCGCGCGCATCCAGCGGCGACCACGCGCACGGCGCAGCGGCGCGCCGCAGTTCGGTGACACGGGCAAAGCGCGTCGTCTCGGCTGCGCGCCATTCGGCAATCGTGCACGCGTCAGAGACGAGTTCCGCCGTCGTCAAATCCATGACGATTTCGCCTTTGACGGTGTGCTGCGCGGCTTCTTCCATGCGCACCAGCGTTTCGCCCGCCAGCACATCCATGAGCAGAATATTCGGGTCGCCGACGAGACAGCGGCACGCGCGTCCGCTGGCAAGCGCCACCTTGATCGACAGCGAGATAGTCTCGCCGTTGGGCAAGCGAACTGATTTGAAGGCGGTCATGGCGGTTTGCAGGGCGAAGGCGCAGGTGAGCGCCCGCAGCGCGCCGAGTTCCGGCGCTGCGCCCCCGTCGAAATAGCAGGTCATGGCGTCGCCGCCGAAAGTGATGATCGCGCCGCCGTAGCGTTCTACCTCCTCGGTGAGCGCGTCATACACGCGGTTCAACTGACGGGTGAGTTCTTCTGCGCCCAAACGCGCGCCGAGCGTCCGCGTGAGCGATTCAGTCAGCGGCGTGAAACCGGAAATATCCGCGAACAACACCGAACCGGTGACTTCACGCGGGAGCGGTATACCGGCGGCGAGGCTGTGCCGGCGATCCACCGGGATATAGGTCAAAATCGAGTCGGTACGCAAACCGTGCTGCTCCCAACAAGTAACTAGGCGATCTCTTTCACCTTCAAGACGACAATCGTCACGTCGTCCTGCTGCTGTTCGCCTTCGCTGAAGACGGTCATATCGTGCAGGGTCGAGGTGACGAGTTCGTCGGCGCTCACCCGGCGGCGGGCGAACTGCTCGACCGTGCGCTGCGCCGTGTCGAAGCCGTACATCTGGCGGCGCGGGTTGAGCGCTTCGACCAAACCGTCGGTGTAGATGAAGACCGAGTCGCCGGGGGTGAGGTTGACGACGACATCCTGATATTCGCTTTCCGGGACGAGTCCGAGCGGCATTCCGTAGTTTTCCAGTTCGCTGATGTGACTGCCGCTCCACCAGAAGGGATGCGGGTGTCCGGCGCTGGCATAGTTCAAACTGCGCTCGACCGGATCATACACGCCGTAGAACAACGTGACGAACAACCCGGCGGGGATGCTGGCGGCAAGCAGTTCGTTGACCTTGCCGAGCACTTCTGCCGGGGACTGCGTACGGACGGATTCAGCGCGCAGCGCGGCGCGGGTCGCGGACATGACGAGCGCGGACGAAATCCCTTTCCCCGCGACATCGCACACCACTATGCCGATTTTGGCGCTGTGCGACTGGTTCAGGTAGAACACGTCGTAGAAATCGCCGCTGGCTTCATAAGCGGGCTGCCAGTAGGCGGCAAGATCGAGCTGTGGAACGGTCGGCAGGTGTTTGGGCAGCATCGACTGCTGTACGCTGCGCGCCAGTTCGAGTTCGCGGTGCAGGCGCTCGGCTTCGGCGGCTTCCAGCTCCCGCAGACGGCGCACTTGGCGCAAATCTTCCTCGCGCAACAGCGAGAGCAAGACCATGATGATCGTCACGGCAAGCTGTACGCCCCAGTTGATGGCGAAACCGACGATGGGAATGCCGAGCAGCGGCAGGATGACCGCCGCCAGCAGCAAGCTGATGACGAAGACGCGGATCGTCCCCGCCGAATTGAGGATGATCGTCGAGATGACGACCGGGACGATGTACGCCAGCACCAAGCCGCCGCCCAAGTTCGGGTAGAGGAGCAGGAAGCCGGTGGCAAACACGTAGATGACCGCCAGCATCAGCCATGCGCCGCGCGTGTAGTTCTCGGTGATGCCGAGGCGGTATGCGCCGAAAAAGCCGATGCAGGTCGCGCTGATGAGGAGCGTGCCGGGGACGCCGAGCGAAATCGCCGGGTCAGGGAAAAAGATCGACGTGAAGATGCTGATCACTGTGGAGAGGGCGAAGATCAGCGCCAGCGCGAACGATAAATATGCCAGCATTCGTGCGGTGCGGATGTCCTCGGCGGTGGTCAGCGCGGCGGACGGGGTCGTGAGTTGATCTAGACGGCGCAAAAGCGCGCTGCCACGCAGAGCGGCGGTGTTCCCGGTAGGCGCGGGCGAAACGGGTACAGTCATTCAGTGTGCCTCTATCTCTCGCGTGATCATTATAGCGGGAATACAACTTCTGCGAAAATTCGCCGGGATTCTGGAGTATGATAAGGTATCACTCCGTCAACATTAGGCTAAAAGAGGCACGGCGATGCAGCAAACGGCAGCCCCCGCTGTTTTCCCCCGCGCGAAATCGTTTCCCTATCTGGGGATCGCGCTCGATATGCGGATCGATCCGCTGCGCTACTTCTTAAAGCTGTACCGGGAGCATGGTTCGGTCTTCGAGGTCAAACTGTTGGGACGCCCGATTGTCGTCATGGCAGGGTTGGAAGCGAACCTGTTTCTCTCCAAGCACGGCGAAGACCATTTCGGCAGCGAAAACCTGTTCGGCGGGCTGGCGCGCGAACTCGGTTCGGAGGCGTTTCTGGTGGCGATGGACGGCGTACCGCACCGGCATCAACGCAAGATTCAGCGGCGCGGATTCTCCCGCGAGACGATGCAGAGCAACCTCGCGGCGGTCATGGCGATCACGCAGGAATATGTTGATCAGTGGTCGCCGGGGACGGTGCTGCCGATCTTCCCGACCATGCAGCGCATCGTGACCGATCAACTCGGCGTCTTGATCGGCGGGCGCAAGTGCGGGGACTACTTCGACGATCTGTGGGTGCTGCTCAACACAAGCATGAAAGTCCACATCCTCAAGACTCATCCCAAATTCTACCTGAGCCTGCCGCGCTTCGTGCGCGCCAAGCAGCGCGTCAAGGCGTTCTCGCGGGAAGTCATGGACTGGCATCGCCAGAACCCGCCGGTTGACCGTGAACCGCGTCTGGTCGATGACCTGATCGCGGCAGTCGATGAGAACGGCAAGCCCTATTCCGACGATACGGTCATGACCGGGATCGCCGGGGCATACTTCGCCGGGATGGATACGGTTGCTTCGACGCTGAGTTTCATGCTGTACGCGATCCTGAGTCAGCCGGAGCTAACAGCACGGCTGCAAGCGGAGATCGACGCGGTGTTCGAGAACGGCGGTTTGACGCCGGAGGCGCTGCGCAAGATGGAGGTGCTGCACAATGCGGCGCTCGAAACGCTGCGCGTCTACACGGTGACGCCGTTCACACCGCGCACGGTGGTCAAAGCATTCGATTTCGAGGGGTATCACTTCCCGGTGGGGACAGAGGTCTACATCGCCAACGCGATTCCGCATTTCTTGCCGGAATACTTCCCGAACCCGGAGACATTCGATGTTGACCGCTATGAGCGTCCCGATCACGCGAAGACGCCGGGGGCGTTCGCGCCGTTTTCGCTCGGCGCGCATACCTGTCTCGGCGCGGGGGCGGCGGAAGTGCAAATGATGACGCTGATCGCCACGCTGCTGCGCACCGTCAACCTGACGCTGGAGCCTGCCGCCACACCCGTGACGATTTATGCCAACCCGCTGCCGAATCCCGGTCGCAAGTTCGCCTTTCGCGTGGTGAGCAAGCGTAAACCGATTTAAGCCTCGCGCATGACCTGCGCGTAGACCGCTTCGTACTGTACCGCCATCTGGCTCAGTCCATAGGCTTGGATGCGCTCACGGCTGACCTGTCCCATCCGGCGGCGCAGGTCAGCATTGACAATCAGCGCCTCGATGCGTTCGACCAGATGATCGAGATCGCCGGTGGGAACGATGTAGCCGTTCTCGCCCGGAATGATGAACTTCCCGACATCGCCTACATCCGTCGCGACGACCGGCAGCCCGACCGCCATCGCTTCCATGATCGCATTCGGCGTGCCTTCGCTGTTGCTGGTCAGGACGAAAATATCGAACTGGCGGAGCAGATCGGGAACGTCGGTGCGCAAGCCGCAAAAGGTTACGGCGTGGTCGATGTGTAGATGATGGGCGAGCGCGCGCATCTCGGTCAGCATTTCGCCGCCGCCGATATGCATAAAGCGCACATCGGGCTGCTGCTGCAAAATCCGCGCCGCCGCGTGCACGAACAGGGTCGGGTTTTTCACCGCCCTAAGGCTGCCGACCATGCCGATGGTCAGCGGATTGGACTCCTGTGTTTTGGGGATGAAGCGGTCAAGGTCGATGCCGTTGGGGATGTAGCGTACCTGCGCGGGCTTGGCGAGTTTAAGATCGACCAGCAAATTGAAGCTCTTCTGCGAATTGACCGTGATGCAGCTCACGCGCCGCAGAAACAGGCGTTTGAAGGATCGATACCATGCGGGCTGCGCGAGGATGCTGGCGCGTTCCCCGGTGATGAAGCGCGGGTGTCCCGCGATCAGTACGGCGAGATGACCGTAAATGCCCGGCACGTTGTCGATGAACATATGAACGATGTCATAGTCGCCCGACCGGATAATCCGAACCAACTGGAAGATGCGTGAGACATCAGCTTTCCCTCGCCGCTTGAGCGGAATGACCTCGATTCCCAGATCACGGAATTCCTGTTCCCATGGTCCAGAACCGCCAATCGAGACGAGAGTCGCGTTCGGTTTCATGTGCTTAATAAGGTTGTATAGCTGCTGCTCTGTTCCCCCACGCTCCAGAACACTGAGAATGTATAGAATTTTTTGATGCATGACCTACCTAAACTATATGGCGGCGAGGTGGATCGATAAAAGCATGATCGCTCGCCGATAAAGCAAACTTAGCGCGACTCCGGGGAGTGTGCGTCTGTTGACGAATGCCTCAATGATGGGACGGTATGAATCCGGTGCGAAAAAGCGCGGCAGATTACTGTTTGATCCAAGTAGCGTTTCGCGCAGACGGGCTTTGAACTCGGCGTCAACCCACGTATCGACCGGGATTGAGAAGCCGTGCTTCGGTTTGTTGGCAATTCTAGCAGGAAGTCGCCGCGCCGCAACTTGACGCAGGACGGCTTTGGTTTGCCCTTGGTACACCTTCAGGCGATGGGGCAGCGCCAGCCCGAAGGCGAAGAGGTCTTCGTCCAACATGGGGACGCGGACTTCGAGGCTGCGGTGCATACTGGCGATATCGGTCTTGAACAGGAACGCATTCGGCATTTCGATGCGCAAACTCGCCTCCGCGATCTGTGCGGAAAGTTGTTCCGCCCGGTTGGTGTAGCGTTTGCCGCGTGTGATCTCCGGCTCGAAGAGCCGGCGGATCGGCTGCGCGTCGATGTCGCGGATCAAGCGACGGTGTTCGGCTTCGGGCAGCACGCAGAACATCTTCTGCACAAAGTAGGTGCTGTCATTCGAGAGGGCGAGGTCACGCATGCGCGCGGCAAGATGCTGCGGCGCAGCGCCGAGTTGGGCGGCGATTTGCAGCACATCGGCAGCAAGATTGCCCGTGTTTTGCCACATCCAACCGGGCAAATGCTGGAACTGTGCCAGCCGATTCACCCGTCCATATGCTTTGTAGCCGCCAAAACCTTCATCGCCGCCATCGCCGGAAAGCGCGACGGTCACATGCTGGCGGATGAGGCGCGAGACGTTATCGACCGCGAAGATCGATGTGTCGGCGAAGGGCTGTCCCACATGCATCAACATTTCGGTGATGTATTCCCAGTTTCCCTGCGCGTTGTTCACATCCAGCGTGTGGTGGCGGCTGCCGATGTGCTGGGCGACCTCGACCGCTGCCCAAGTTTCGTCATATTCGGCGTCGGCAAACCGCACATTGAAGGTGTTCAATGGTTGCTTGAGCGCGACTTGTGCGGCGGAACTGACGAGCGAGGAGTCGATCCCGCCGCTGAGCATCGTCCCCAATGGCACATCGGATTCTAGCTGGCGGTGGACGGCGGCGTCGGTCAGCGCTTCGGCGCGGGCAACGGCTGCCTCGAAGGTCAAACCCTCGTCCGGACTGATGTCCCAACGATGGTACTGCCGTTTCTGGCTGGCGATGCCGGTCGCGTCAAAGCATAGTTCGATCATCTCGCCGGGGAGCAGCGCGGAAATCCCGGTGAAGAACGTGTCCGGCGCGGGGATGTAGAACAGGGCAGCAAAATCGGCGACGGCTTGTGCGTTGGGTTTCAGGTTGATCTCGGGCAGGGCGCGCAGCGCGCGAATCTCGCTGGCGAAACCGAAGCGCTTCGCCGTCAGGGTATAGAACAGCGGCTTGATGCCGAAGCGATCCCGCGCGACGATCATGATCTGGCGGCGGGTGTCGAAGATGGCAAACGCGAACATCCCGCGCAGTTTGTGGATGAATCCGCCGCCTTCCTCCTCGTAGAGGTGCGGGAGGACTTCGGTATCGGAACGCCCACGAAATTGATGCCCCTTGGCTTCCAGCTCGGCGCGTAGGTCGTGATGGTTGTAGATTTCGCCGTTGAAAACCGTCCAGATTGTGCCGTCCTCGTTGCACATCGGCTGTTTGCCCGTTGGGGCAAGGTCGATGATGCTCAAGCGAGTTTGCAGCAGCATGGCAGAGTCCCACAGCATCGAGCCGTTATCATCCGGTCCACGATGGTCGAGGCGCTGCATCATCTCCGTGATGACATTTTGCCCATCGAGAACAGTCCCGAGCCAACCCGCGATCCCACACATCGTTTAGGCACCTTTGATTACCGGGGCGGGTTGAAGAAAATGCTGCTGCCACCGTTCGAGCATCGCGAGTGCCCACAGGCGATCCCCGTGATTCGCGCTGCCCGCTTGATGCTCGTCCCAGAGGCGCTGCACAGCCTCCAGATTGAACAAGCCGCGTTCGCGTGCCGATGCGCCGAAGATGAGATCGGCGGCAGCAGTGCGCAGCGCGCCCTGACGCAGCCATGCGTTGATGGGGACGCCGAAACCGTGTTTGCGCCGCGTCGTAACCGACTCCGGCAGCAGATCGGCACAGGCGTGCTTGAGAATCCGCTTGGTTACGCCTTCCTTGAACTTGTAGTCTTCCGGCAGGTGGGCGACGAATTCCATCACCTCATGATCGAGCAGGGGAGAACGCGCTTCGAGCGAATTTGCCATCGTCATGCGATCCATCTTGACGAGCAGATCACCGGGCAGGTAGTTGTGGACATCGTGGTGAAGCATCCAGTCGAGTGTACCGATCCCCGCTTCGCGATTGGTGATGAGTGACGGCGCGATAGCGTCGTGGACACGCAGCGCGGCAAGGCGATCTGAATCGATCATGGTCATCCAGCGGAGGAATTGGTCGGCTAGCGGTCGCTGACTCTGCTGGATTAAGCGCCGCATCCGCGCCAGTGTGCTGCTGCCGGTTTCGCCGCCGGGTGCGAGTGCCAGCGCGGGTTCGACCATGCCGCGCCGCAGCCACGCCGGAAGCGCTTTGTAGCGCTGATACTGGAGCACGGCGCGGTAGCTGTTGTACCCGGCAAACGTCTCGTCGCCGCCGTCACCGTTGAGGACGACGGTCACATGCTGGCGGGCAAGCTTGGCGACATAATAACTCGGCACTGCCGAGACATCCGCCATCGGCTCATCCATGTAATAGACGAGGTCGCTGAACACATCGACGGCTTCGGCGCGCACCACAAATTCATGGTGGTCGGTGGCGAATTTCTGCGCAACTTCGCGCGCGTAGGGGAGTTCGTTGAAGCCGTCTTCCTCGAAGCCAATCGAGTAGGTCTTGATCGGCTGCGATGAGTGCGACGCCATCAGCCCGACCACGAGGCTCGAATCGACGCCCCCGCTGAGGAGCGCGCCAAGCGGTACATCACTGATCATCCGCAGACGCACCGCGTCGGAGAGCAGGCGGCGCAGTTCGGCGGCGGCATCTTCGAACGCCAGCGAGGACTTGGGCGTGTAGCTCAGCGACCAGTACGGGGACACCGTGACCTGATCGGCAGTCTGGTCATAGAGCAGCCAGTGACCCGGCGGCAGCTTGTTGACATCCTTGAAGATCGAGAGCGGCGCAGGCACGTACTTGAGCGCCAAGTAGCTGTCAACGGCGCTGAGATTGAGTTCACGCGGGACGGCGGGATGTTCGATCAGCGCCTTGAGTTCCGAGCCAAAGACGAGCAGTCCCGGCGCGTGATAGTAGTAGAGCGGTTTCTTGCCAACGCGATCCCGCCCGATGAACAGCTTGCGCGTCTTCTGATCCCAAATGGCGAAGGCAAACATGCCGCGCAGGTGTTTGACGCACTCGACGCCGTATTCTTCATAGGCATGGACAATCGTTTCCGTATCGGATTTGGTGTGGAAGCGATGCCCCGCCGCGATCAGGCGGTCACGCACCTCTTGAAAGTTGTAGATTTCGCCGTTAAAGACGATCTGCACCGAGCCATCTTCATTGCCAATCGGCTGGTCGCCTGTGCTCAAGTCGATGATGCTCAGGCGGCGAAAGCCGAGGGCGACGTGATCGGTCTCGAAGAAGCCGTCGCTGTCCGGTCCACGATGATAAATTTTGCCTGCCATGTCGCGAATCACATGCGGTGGCAGCGGCGCATGAGTCGAAGCGTAACCACAAATTCCACACATCAGGTTGTTTGTCCCGCCGTATCGCCTAATACCTTTGCTCCCAACGCTGGAGCTGTTTCTTCGTTCTTGCCTGCGCGCCGCAACGAAACCTTCGGAAGCGCATAGGTCATACTGATCCCGGCGACAAACCAATGCACCTTGTAGTAGTGGAAGCTGTTGGTGATGCCGACGATGAGCACGGAAGCCATGACCATCAACCAAGTAGCCGCCAGCGAGACTTCTTCTTGGTCGCGCGAGAAATAGGCAACGCGAATAAGATTGCCGATAGCGACTGCCAGCCATCCGCCGAACAGCACCAGCCCGATGATCCCCTGTTCGGTGAGGATGCTGAGGTACATACTGTGAACGACACTTTCATGCGCGTCTCTAAAGGCGTCCGTACCAATGCCGATGATCGGGGATTTTTGCCAGTCTTGGATGGCTAATTCCCAGAGGTCGAGACGCTGCAAGAACGTGCCACGATCGGCGGTTCCTCCCTCTTCGATCTGGCGCTGCGCTTCCCGCAGAATCAACCAGTACTGCTGCGGAATCAGGCGTGAGCCGATGAACACGAGCGCGACCAACACCACAAACAAGTTCAAAATGTTGCGGGTACGCTGGCGAGCCGTAGCACCCGCCGCCAGTTTGGGATAGAGCACGATACCCATGACGAACAGCGCGCCGAGCGCCACTGCGCCGGTTCGTGACACCGAGAACACGATGCCCATGATCGCCAGCGCGAGCGCAACCAACAGGACAAGGCGCGTAAGAAGTGTCGTTGATTGGGAGATCAAGAAACGGAGCGCCATCGGAACTGCGGCTAACAGGTACATGGCGAACACGTTGGCATTTTCGACAAAGCCTTCGGCGCGCTCGGTGGTGAAAATGGTCGTATCCAGACGTCCCTGTGTGAGTGAAGCAATGGCGGGCACGCTGATTATCAGCGCATAGAGCAGCATGAATTCGATCTGGCGTCTGGGCGTCATCAATTCGGCGGCGAGCCACATGAGCACGATCAACTGGACATAGGTGAAGATCCAGTTGCGATCACCCATCGCGGATTGCGGATTTGCTATCAACAGCCAGATGACGAAGCCAATGGCGAAGAGATAAACCGGCGTGACGCCGAGGCGCGATTTAATGACAAATTTTGTCTGGATCAGATACGCCGCCAGCGTGAAGAACCCGAAGAGCGAGAGGATCGATGCACCAAACGAGATACCTGCGTAGAACCGGTCGAAGGGCAGGGCGAGCATGGTGATGTAAATGCCGATATAGGGTTTGACGAGGATCAGCGCCAAGAGCGGCACGACGACAATCACGCCGAGCAGGTTCAACCCGGCGCGCGCCCCATCGCTGCCGACAATCCAGCCGGTTACAACGGCAGAGGCGATGATGATGACGCTGACAATGAATCGTTTCGATACCATCATTTGCCAACCTTACTAATGCTCGAGGGTTCGAGCGGCGTGCGATCAGCAGTCCACACGTACTCGCTCATGACGGAACGCAGAACTGCGGCGACATGCGGCGCGGAGAACTGTTGGACGACGCAGAGCGCGTTGCGTACCAACCGCTCGCGCAGAGCGGTGTTCGCTTGGACTTCACGGATTGCTGCGGTGAGTTGTTCCGCATCATTTTCGGTGACGAGCACGGCGCAGTCATGACGGCGCAAAAACTCCGCGAGAAAACAATCGCCCGGAAGCAGCGCGATGATCGGTCGCCCGGAGAGCATATACTCAATCGTCTTGGTCGGGAAGATGGTGCGGATTTCGAGTTCGGTATTCGTATCGGTGAAACCGTGCAGGAGCAGCAGGACGTCCGCCTCGCGCAGTTTCTCGATCAGCACATCGCGCGA
>JACSRG010000619.1 GCA_014879865.1 Anaerolinea sp. | reverse complement strand
ATGGTGATCGGTCGCGTGCTCAAACGTCACTTTGAACCCCGGTGGCAGCGGCAGCGTGTCCAGATGCACCTGCTTGACAGTCAGCGCGATGTCATCATCTGCCTCCATCAAGGCGTCGCGCAGGAATTTGTCGGTGGACATATGCAGCAGGTTGAAGGGGAAATGAGTCCGCAGCGCGCCGATGTAGATTTGGAGATGAACATCGGGGTACTGTGCCTTCAAGTCCCTGAGGATAGTCGTCACCTTGTGATACAGGTCGCGATACTGATCTTCTACGACCACCATCACGCTCGAATCCCAGCCATTCAGTTCGGCGATCTCTCGCGACCGTGTCTGGAAAGCGGCGGCGCGCTTGGCATCGACGCCAATGTGAATGATCTTGAGCGGGATGTCGCGTTTGACAATCGCGCTGACGACGTTGACCGCCAGCTTCGACCATGTATCGCAGAAATACACCGCGAGGTCTTTATGGACTGCCGGGTCAAACGGCACTGCCTGATGCGCGAACACCGGCACTTCATCCAGCTTCAGGCGTGCCGCCGTCTCTTTGTAGTGACGGTGAATGCGGAAGAACACCCACACCAGCGCCGGAATCAACAGCACGATGAACCACGCGCCATGAGAGAACTTGGTCACAATGAAGACGAGCATCACGATCAACGTGACGAGCGCCCCAAAGCCCGATACGGCGATCTTGATCGCCCAGTTCGGATCGTAGACGATCTTGGTCTCCAGCCCGTACGTAAATTCACCGGGTTTCAAGCGTCCCGCCCGCCAGAAGCGGCGCGTCATCCCCGCCTGACTGATGGTGAAGCCCAAAAACACGCCAATCGCGTAGAGCGGAATCAAGTTGGTGACGATGGCTCCTGTGATCACCACGAGCACCATAGAGCCGAACGACAGGGTCAGGATGCCCCACGTAAAGACCAATCGACGCCCGCGATACGTCAGTTGGCGCGGCAGGAAACCATCAGCGCTTGCCAGTGCCGCCAACTGGGGGAAGTCGGCAAACGGCGTATTCGCCGCCATGAACAGCACCGCAAACGCCCCGATGATCGTCAGCACGTAGCCGACATAGCCGATCCCCTCGCTCCCGTAAACCGTGCGCGCTAACTGACTGATCACCGTTTCTTCGTGTGACGGAACAGCCTGCACCGCGTTCGCCAGCACGGTGATGCCGAGAAAGAACGTGATCAAGATCGTCGCCATGACGACGAGTGTATTCGCTGCGTTCTTTGCGCGCGGTTGCTTGAACAACTGGGTATCGTTGGATATCGCTTCGATTCCCGTGAGCGCCGTACAGCCCGAAGAGAAGGCGCGCAGCAGCAAAAGCAGGGTGATCGGTTCGAGCGCTTCGTGCATCGCTTCGACACCCGTCACCGTGCCGAGATTTCCCGTCAGCAGCTTGATCATGCCGACGATGAGCGTCAGCCCCATCGTGCCCAGAAAGAAATACGTCGGGATGGAGAACAGACGCGCGCTTTCTTTAACGCCGCGCAGATTGATCAGCGTCATGAAGGCGATAATGCCGACAGTGATCTCGACGCGCCACACCGCCAGCGACGGGATGACGCTCACGACGTTGGCGACCCCCGCGCTGATGCTGACGGCAACGGTCAGAATATAATCGGTGAGCAGCGCCGCACCTGTCACCTGTGCAAGTTCCTCGCCAAGATTCTCTTTGGCGACGCGGTAACCGCCGCCGCCTGCCGGGTTCGAGAAGATGGTTTGCCGGTACGAGATCGTCACAATGCCGATCAGCAGAGAAATGCCGATGGCGATGGGGATGGAAATTGAATTGCCGGAAAAGCCCAGCAGCGTGAAACCAGTCAGCGCCGCAGTGCTCAGGATAATCAAGATTTCCTCGGTAGCATACGCGACCGAAGACAGCGCGTCACTCGCCAGCACGGCGAGCGCAATGAAGTTGGGTGCGGTTTGGTGAGCGATTTCGGCGGATTGTAAGCGTTTGCCGATCAGCGTCGAGGCAAACTGCTCGCGGACATCACGAATGGACATGACAGGGCTTGCTCCTCAAGTGTTACGAGAGCAAGTGTACGTCTGTCGGCGGTCAACCGGGCATCAGGGATCGCGAATCAGGCGCAAAAATACCGTAAAGGGGGCATCAAGATTGTGTCAAGACGCGGATTGGTCGCGATTGCACGTCGAGTTCTACGACATAATCACCTCCCCACAGCGTTTAGCGCAGCTATTCGCATTAAACATGAAACCGGGCGGAAACGTATTCCCGCCCGTGCGGATTACAAAAATGCCAACTCCGAATTACTTTCTGCTGACAGCGCTACCGGATCGCCCAGACGACCGCTCTCCGCCAAGCGCGCTGGAAGACGCGCCCCTGCCCGTACAAACACGGGGATTCGATCCAGCGGCGCGTCCAAAGTGATGCTCGTGCCTCCGGCATAGGCTGCGCCCGTCCAGAAATCGCGCCATTCGCCCGACGGCAAATAGACCGTCGTTTCGGTCACTCCCGGTTCCGTCACGGGGCAGACGAGCAGATCACGCCCAAAGAAATAGGCGTAGTCCGCTGCTTGCGCATCAAACAACTGGGCGGCGCGCATCATCGGTTCGCCCGACGCGGCGCTGTGTTCCGCCTCCTGCCAGATGTACGGCATGAGATTGTGACGTACGTTGGTTAAAAAGCGGAAGCTAGAGATCACCCGCTCGTCGCCTGTGCGGGCTTGGATATTCCACGGCGTACGATCATTGGACGGACTGCGGTGCGCGTTGTATTCCGCGTGATACTGGAAGATCGGGCAGAATGCCGCCATCGCCGCCGACCGCAAGTACAATTCTGCCGACGGAATCGCGCCGCTAAACCCGCCAATATCCCATCCCCAGAAGGGAATCCCGGAGATACCCGCTGACAGCCCGGCGAGAATCGAATGGCGATAAGCATCCCACGTTGAATTCTCATCGCCCGCCCAATGTGCCGGTGAGGTTTGCGACCCGGTGAATCCGGCACGGCTGAACATCAGCGCGTTACCACTGCGGCGCGCATTGGCGAAGTCGTAGTACGCCTGCGAGTACAAACGCGGGTACTCGTTCCACACGTCTACCCCGGTGCGCCCATCGCCAAACACCGCCTGCGTGCTCCATAGATGTTCGCCACCATCGGTCTTAAAGCCGTCGATGCCCATGTCCTCCAGCAAGTACGCCCGCTTGTTCAACCACCATTCGCGCGCGGCTGGATTGGTGACATCCCACAGCCACCCACCCCGGAACCAGAATGGACGAATCGCGTGCAGTGACCCATCCGGCTCATGTACCCCATAGCCCTGTTCTGCGAAATATGCCCGGTCGGCGTCATGCTGCTGATGTGGCGCATCGCTCTTCTTCAACGCTGGAATCTGCCACAAGATCAACTTGATGTCCTGCGCGTGCAGCCAATCGACCATCGCTTTAGGATTCGTCCACTTGCCATCCGGCGGGAAGGTGAAATCGCTGTAGCGCAGCATTTGATCGCCCGACTTGGGCGTGTACTGCGCGTCATTCCAGACGTAGAACGTCGTCTCATCGCTCCATGCTTCGATCACTACGACCGAAGGCGTGATTCCATGTTCAAAGCTCGCGTGTACTTCCTGTTCAACCCGTGCCTGCGAGTTCCACTCGTTCGCACTCATCCAGAGACCGAATGCCCACAGCGGCGGGAGCGCGGGTTTGCCCGTTTTCATCGTGAACTGGCGAATGATCGCCAGCGGATCGTCATTCGCGAACCAATGCAGCGTAAGGGATTGATCCGCGCTTAAATCGGCTTCTAGCACCCATTCATCCGGCGCGCTGGCGCACAGATCAAACTGCATCCAGCGGGAACTCTCGACCCACACGCCATACCCCGCCGACGACAGCAGAAACGGGATTGGCATATAGGTTCGTTTGCCCTGTGACTTGTACTGTTCGTAACAGCGTACGTCAAGCACTTCGCCGCGCTGATTCAGGGCATTGTATCGTTCGCCTAAACCGTAAAACGCTTCATCCGGCAAAGCCGAAAACGTCAGGCGAACGCGGCGCACGTTCTCACCGTCGTCCAGCCATTCAATGCGCGCCGGTTGGCGGGTGCCATCGGAGACTATCCGCGCCATCTGCCTGTAATGTTCTCCGCCGACTTGCCATGCTTCGCCCTTGAGCGTATACGATCCAAATGTCTCCCCATCTGCCTCGACCGTATACGTCAGGGTCGCCCCGAACGGCGGCGCAGCAAGTTCGGCGCGCCACACATCTTGCTCCATCCGCACGATTCGTTCAAGGAACTCCGCGCCGACACCGTGCTCACGTTCCTGCTGCCAGTTCGGCAGCAGCGCCGCGTCGATGGGTGACTGCTCCACCCCATTCAGCGACGACAGGATGCGCACGCGCTGCACCGCTCCGGCAGGTCGTGTTGCAATTCCGATGGTGAAAGCTTCCCCCGCCAGTGGTTGGCGTGGTGTGCGTTCTTCGGGAAGCTGTTCGTAAGGATGTTCTTGCCCAAACGGGGAGTGGACTGCTTGGATCATGTTACCTTTATCCTTTGAGGGAAGGGGCATACGGTTCGTATGCCCCCAAACGTGTGTCTTGCTTGTGCTACGGGGCAATCAAGGCATCCAGCTCGACCTTCGCCTGATCGAGAGCTTCCTGAGCGGTTAGCTCACCATCGACCACTCGGGTAATCAGCGCGTTCACAGCATCCTGCATCTCGTTCTGACGCACAATCACGGGCGGCGTCACCGGGCTTTCCAGCGATGCAAACACGGCTTCGCGGTTTTCCGGCGGCGTCACTTCGAGATACCCGGCGAAATAGGCGGGTTCGTCGAGCGCGGGCAGTTCCCACGACGACTCGACACGCACGTTCGCGGCGACTTCGCTGCTGGTTAGGAATTGCGCCCAAGCGGCGGACGCTTCGGCGTTCTGCGTCGTCGAGCTGACGGCGACACCGTTCGCGAAGAAGTGGCTCGCGTGCTGATTGATCATCGGCTCAATTTCGACATCCCAAGCGAACGGCGCTTCCGCAAACGCGGAGAACATCCAGATGCCGGTCACGATCATGCCGAGCTTACCGCTGACAAACAGGTCGCCATCCGATACACCGGACAGTTCCGCCGAGGTCGGCATCAGATCTTGTTCCATAAAGCTGGTCATCAGGTTCAGAGTATCGACGCACGCCTGCGAATTGATGGTCGATTCGGTCATGTCCGCATTGAAGAACTCGCATTCGCCATTCTGAGCGGCTTTCTTGTAGAACTCCCAGAACTGCACGCCGGAGTAAATGCCCCATGTATCCTCGCCGAGCGCGCGGATCGACTGCGCAGCGGCACGGACATCTTCCCACGTCCATTCAGCGGTCGGATAGGCAACGCCTGCCTGATCGAAGAGGTCGGCATTATAGAACAACAGCACGGTCGAGAAGGTCTCCGGCAGTGCCATCTGCGCGCCTTCATACTGGAAGGCTTCCAGCGCGCGCGGATAGAACGGCGCTTCCGGGTCGATGTAGCTGCTCAGGTCGAGCAGCGTGCCATTCGCTGCGTAGGTGACGAAGTTCTCATAGTTGAGTTCGAACACGTCGGGCGAATCCCCGCTGACCACATCTGCTTGCAGCAGCGTGAAGTAATCGGCGAACGGCGCGGTTTCGACTTCCACGTTGATGCCCGGATTGGCTTCTTCAAACGCTGCGATAATCGTATCCAAATCCTCTAGGTGATCCGGTGCTGCCGAAAACGTGAAATAACGAATGGTGGTTTCTTGCGCCAGCGCCGGAACGATCCCGATCACCAGTGCCAGCACGAGCAGACCGATCAAGAACACTTTACGCATCATTGCTTTTCTACCCCTTTGTTTACGCAACCGAAAGCGTTGCGATGGCAAACTAACCTTTGATCCCGCTGGAGACGATGCCCTGTATGAACCATTTTTGTGCCAGCAGGTAGACGATGAGGATGGGCAGCACGGTGATCACCGCGCCCGCCATCACCAGATTCCACTCCGTCAGCGCGCGCGGACCCGCTTGCAGCACCCCGAGCGCGACCGGCAGCGTGATCACTTCTTCCTTACGCGCCACAAACAGCGGAAACAGATAGCTGTTCCACGAGCCCATGAAGCTCAACACGACCAGCGTCGCAATCGCGGGCAAATTGAGCGGCAGCATGATCCGCCAGAAAATGGTGAACGGGTTTGCGCCATCCACATAGGCTGCTTCTTCGAAGTCTTTCGGCAGCCCCAAGAACGATTGGCGCAGGAGAAACGTCCCGAATGCGTTGAACAGACTCGGCACGATCAGCGCAGCGTAGGTATTCACCCACCCCAACTGCCGGATCAGGATGAACTGGGGGATGACCATGACGACGGACGGCACCATCATCGTCGCCAAGTACAGCATGAAGACGAGATTACGTCCCCGCCATTCCAAGCGAGCAAACGCATAGGCAGCCATTGCCGAGATGATGATCTGCCCTGCCGTCGTCGTCACGGCGACAAATGCGCTGTTGAAGACGACGCGCGCCAGATCGATACGCTCGGCAAGCCCCGTATAACTCTCAAACGTGATCGGGGACGGGAACAGGCGCGGCGGTGTTTCCAGAATATACTGCTGCGCTTTGAGCGACGTGCTTAGCATCCACGCAAACGGCGTCACCATGACGACGACCAGTACGATCATCACCACGTAGATCAGGATGCGGCGCGCAGGCACACGCAGCGTTCTACTCAGATTCATAGTACACCCACCGCTTCTGTAGGCGGAGCTGCGTGAACGTGATCGCGAAGATCAGCGCGAACAGCACCCATGACATCGCCGAAGCGTAGCCCATACGGTTGTAGCTGAAGGCGTTCTTGACCACTTCGGTCACCAGCACTTCGACCTGCCGATCAGCGGCACTGTCGCGCATCGGCATCAGCCACACCTGATCGAAGACCTGAAATGAGTTGATGAGCAAGATGATCAGCACGAAGAACATGGTCGGCGTGAGCAGCGGCACGGTGATGCGCAAGAACTGCTGGCGCGGGTTCGCCCCGTCGATGCGCGCAGCTTCATACAGCGTGTCGTTGATTGCCTGCAAACCGCCGAGGTACATCACGGCGATGTAGCCGAGGTCTTTCCAGACGCTCGTAATCACGATGGCGACCAGCGCGGCTCCCGGTTCAAACAGCCACGCGGGTGCTTGTACGCCGAACGCGTCGAGCGCGGGGTTAATCAGCCCGTACTGCGGGTTGAAGATCCACTTCCAGATCAGCGAGACCACGACCCACGATGCCACCACTGGCAGAAAGGTAGCCGTGCGGACAACCAGCACGCCGCGTAACTTCTGATTCAGCAGCACCGCCAATCCCAGAGCCAGTAC
>JACSRG010000876.1 GCA_014879865.1 Anaerolinea sp. | reverse complement strand
AGATGTGTATAAGAGACAGGTGCTGGTGGTGTACTGGGAGTGGATGGATCGCGCGCTGCGCCGCGCACTGGAACAGGAACGGTACGCCTACTACCGCGCTGTCGCCGAAACCGTGCTGGCGGAACTGCGCGACTATCGTGATGCTGATCCGCTGCGCGGCGAGAAGCCCAAGCGCGACCAGCATCTCCGCCTGAATGCGGATGGCGAACTCTACGCCGCGCCGCCGTACCTCGACCCGGATGACGACGAAGAGCGAATCTACCGCAAACGCCGTTAATCAGCGCACGTCGCTTCGCCCGCAAACCCGCCCGGACTCCACACCGGCGGCGTGTTCGCTTGATTGCCCAACGCCTGTACTGCGCCCGTTTGCGCCGCATCCGTGACATACAGCGAATAGGCGCTGCGAAACGCCAGCCACTGCCCCTCCGCGCTGAACGCCGGGTAATCGAGATACGTGAGCGCCGGATCGACGGCGAGCTGTGTTTCTGCCGCCCCGGCAGCCAACGCGATCCGCCATAAGCGGTTCTCGGCGATCCCCTGCACATCGCGCGCCGCCGCAATCAACGCGGTACTGTCGGGCAGCCACACCAATTCCAGCGCCAGCGCGGTTTGAAAGGTCAACTGCGTGGGGAGCGCGTCCGGCTGTGCGCCGATCATCCAGACTTGGTCATTGTTGGGCGAAGGCGAATAGACGAAGCCGATCAAATCCCCATCCGGCGACGGGCGCGGCATACTCACGCTGCCCGCCTCGAACGCCGTCATGCGGTACTTGTTGACCCCGTCCGCGCTGACCATCCACAAATCCGCCTCGCGCGATCCGGTCGGCGAAGTTTCGTAGCTCACGTAGATTATCCATGCGCCGTCGGCGGACCAGCGCGGCGTATGTTCATCCCCCGTGATGCTCAGGAATACGGGTTCGCCGCCATTCACATCGATCAGCGCTATCCGGTGGCGCGGTATGCCGGCATTGGCGCTGACGCTCTCCGGTTCGATCAGCGTGAACGCGATCAACCGTCCGTTCGGCTGCATGTGCGCGTCCCATACGCTCCACGACTCGCCGGGGAAGCTGACCAGTTCGCGCAGGTCGCTCCCGTCCAAGCGGGCACTGAACAGGCGCGCGCGGGTATTGCCGAGCGTGAAGATCACACGGCAGCCGTCCGGCGTGAAATCCCACACACGGTGGACAGTGCGACCGAATGTCAGATCGCGCCGCGTGCCGCTGGTCAGGTCGAACAGGCTGATGTAATCCGACTCCGCGACATCGGCGGCAAGAATCGGCGCTGCCAGCGGCGGATCATCGGGAAAGCCCGGCGCGAAGCCCGTCAGCGTGAATAGTAGGCAAAGCAGAAAGAGTCGTCTCATGCGGCGAATGATAGCGAATGATCCGGCTCGTCTGCTACTCCGGCACACCCCACAGCCGGATCGTCTCATCCGTGCCCGCCGATGCGATCAACGTGCCGGATGGGTTGAACACCGCCGCGCTGACCGTGCCGCCGTGCCCAACCAGAACGCTCGTCGCGGCGCTGGCGTCGGTTGTCCACAGGAAGATCGACGATCCGGCGGTGAACAGCATCAGCGATCCGCTCGGCGTAAAGTGGATGCCGGTCACATTGTCGCGCAGTGCCCGCGACAGCACGCGCTCGGTATCGACGGCGAGGTTGTTCAACCGGACGATGCCCGCCTCAGCGCCAGATGCCAGCAGCCACCCGCCCGGACTGAACTCGACGCACAGCAGCGGATGGCGGCGGCTGCGCGAAAAGCCTGTTTGTTCCCCGCTGACGGCATCCCACCGGCGCAGGGTCATATCGACGCTGGTCGTGGCGACGCTTCCGCCGTCCGGGCTGAACACTACGTCGGTGATCTGATCGCTGTGCCCCACCAGCACGGCGCGCGGCGCGGCGGCGGTCATCGCCCACAGCACAACCGAATCTGCGCCGCTGCTGTATGCCAGCGTGCTTCCGTCCGGGCTGAAGGCGATTGGGGCGCTTCCGCTCAGCCGGTTCACTTCGCGGCGCGTCAGCAAATCCAACACGACGACCGTGTCGGTAGTTGCGTAGACGAGCGTGAAGGTGTTGGCATCCAGTATGACATCCAGCGCCGCATCTGCGGGGTTGATGACAACCGGGGCTTCTGTCCAATCGTCCGTATCGTAGAGCAGAACACCGCCCGTCGTGGCAGCCGCTAACCGCGATCCTGCCCACGCCAGCCCGGTAACGCCCGGAACATCCCATGCGGCAAGCTCGACCACGAGCGGCGCGGTGCCGCTGTCGATCACGGCAATCTGAGCGTTGGCAGCGGTGCTCGCCGGGGCAGTGAGCACAAGGAGGAGGATGAAGACGAGAGTTAACCGCATTTGCTTTATTCTTTCTATCACCTACCCTGTAGAAGTTAGCCCGTTGGTGTTAAGCTAGGGTCAAAGCTGTGTTAGGTTTTAGGATGCAATTATGTTCACGAAGTCGGCACAGTTCTACGATGCCATTTACAGTTATAAGGATTATCGCGGCGAGGTCGAGCGCATCATCAGTTTGATCGCGCAGCACAAGACCTCGAAGGGAGATCGTCTGCTGGATGCCGCCTGCGGCACGGGCGGGCACTTGCAGTTCCTCAGGAAGCACTATTCGGTCGAAGGCTTCGATCTCGATGCGGATCTGCTCGAAATCGCGCACCGCCGGATGCCCGATGTACTGCTGCACCTCACCGACATGACGCAGATGAGCCTCGGCAAAGAATACGACATCATCACCTGTTTGTTCAGCTCGATTGGCTACGTCGAGACGTTCGACCGGATGCGCCTCGCGGCGGCGAACTTCCGGCGGCATCTCGTGCGCGGCGGGGTGCTGCTGGTCGAGCCGTGGTTCAGACCTGACCAATGGCATACCGGTACGCTGCACGCCCGTTTTGTCGATGAGCCGGACTTGAAAATCTCGCGGATGAGCATCTCACGTTCCGAAGGGCAGGTCTCGATCACGCGCTTCCACTACATGGTCGGGACGCTGAACGAGATCGTAACCTTCACCGAAGATCACCGCCTCGGCTTGTTCACCGACGCTCAGTACCGTGCCGCCTTCGAAGAAGCGGGCTTCCGCGTCCTGTATGACGCCGAAGGCTTGACCGGGCGCGGGCTGTACATCGGCGAAGTGGTGGAATGACCTCAGAGAGCAGACGAAAGTTGAAAGTCGAAAGTTGAAAGTGAGTCATCCGACTGGCATTTACTTTCAACTTTTAACTTTCAACTTTTAACTTGCGGAGTTACATGGGTTTGGCAGATCGGCTCAACATCCTTTTCGTGACGACCTACGTCGGCATGGGCGGCGGTGAAACCTCCCTGCTGGCGCTGGTCGAACAGCTTGACCCGCTGCGCTATGCCCCGCATTTGCTCGTCCCGCATGACGGTCAGCTTGCCGAGCATTGGCGCGCGCGCGGTTGGACAGTGCATCTCATGCCCTTTCGCGGCGCGAGCGTGTACTTCGTCCCGGCGATCTATGCCCGCTTCCCGATCCGTCAGCGCATCGCCCATCTGATCCACGCGGCAAACATTCACGCCATCCACAGCGATTATCACAGCCTGCCGTTCGCGCTGCCCGCTGCCCGTGCCGCCGCGATTCCGCTGGTGTGGACGTGCTGGGGCTGGTGGTTTCATCCTAAACGCTGGCAGCGCGGGTTTTACTGCCAACCGGATCACACCTTCGCGGCGTCGTGGGCGATCAAAGACGGCTTTCTCGGCGATCCGCCCTTCATGCCGCCGGAGCGCGTCGAAGTGCTGCCGCCGGGTGTCGATACGGAGCGCTTCCGTCCGGGGCTTGACGGCGCAATCGTCCGCGCCGACGCCGGGGTGAGCGCGGATACGCCGCTCGTCGCGTTGATCGCCCGCTTTCAGGATGTGAAAGGACATGACACCTTTCAGGACATGGCGCGGATCGTCGCCCGTGACCTACCCGATGCGCGCTTCATCGTCGCCGGGGAAAACGTGCATGGCGCGGCAGCCGATACCGCCTACAAACAGCGCATCTTGCACACCGCGCAGACCGACCCGCTGCTGCGTGAGCGCCTGATCTACCTCGGCTTTCGCGCCGACGCCGAGCGCGTCATGGCGGCAGCCGATGTCGTCGTGTGCAGTTCGGATTTCGAGAGCTACGGCATGGTCAATGTCGAAGCGATGGCGTGCGCTAAGCCCGTCGTCAGTACGCGGCGCGGTGGACCGAGCGAAACAGTCGCCGATGGCGAAACAGGCTTCCTCGTCGATCCGCGTGATCCCGCCGCGCTTGCCCGCCACGTGATCACCTTGCTGCGCGATCCGGGGCTGCGCTCGCGCATGGGGGCAGCGGGGCGCGCCCGCGTTGAAGCACGCTTTTCCGCCCGCTCGATGGCGGGGACGTTCGCCGCCCGCCTCGAAAGCTTATTGCGTGCAAAGCCCCGGTAAACGTTACAATTGCGTCACCCTTCGTCAATGCCAAGCTAGGGACAAGGGGTGAGGTTATCAGGAATCATCATGCGTATCTTACTCATCTCGCGGTGTACCCCGTACCCGCTCTACTTCGGAGATCGGCTGATCGTCTATCACCTAGCGCGTCACCTTGCCGCGCGCGGACACCAGCTCGATCTGCTTGCCTTTGGCGACCCGGCGCAGGATCACGCGCCATTCGCCGGCTATTTTCAGCACGTCGAGGTGATCCCGGAAACGCCGCGCGGCGTACGCAGTCTGGCGGCGCGCCTGCTGCTGCCGGGGCAGCGCTTCCCCGGCAGCGATGCCGCCTGCTGGTCGCCGCCGATGTGGAAGGCGATCCGCCGCCGCTGCCTGAAAGAACGCTACGATGTCGCCCACCTGTTCGGCGGCATTCACGTCTACGAATTCGCGCAGGCGGTCACGCCGCTGCCCGCGCTGATCACGCCCTACGAGAGCTATACGCTGTTTTTGCGCCGCGTAGTCGCCAGCAGCGCCCACATCCCGACATGGTTTCGGCTGCAAATCACCCGCGAATTCGAGCGCTTCATGTTCACGCCCTACCGCAAGACGGTCGTGGTCGCAGATCGGGATCGCGATGAACTGCTGCGGCTCAATCCGCGCCTGCCCGTCGAAGTGATCGCCAACGGCATCGACCTCGACTACTTCGCGCAACCGGAAGGAACGCCCGCCGAGCGCAAACCGGCGACCTTCCTCTTTACGGGCAATTTCGAGTACGCGCCCAACGTCGAAGCCGCCGTCCGGCTGGCTACGCGCATTTTGCCCCGCGTCCGAGAAACCCTCCCCGATGCTCGACTGCTGCTCGTCGGCAACAAACCGCCGCCGGAAATGTGCGCGCTCAACGGCGAGTTTGTCACCGTGACCGGGCGCGTCCCCGACATCCGCCCCTATCTGTCGGAAGCGACCGCCTTTGTCTCGGCGCTCCGCATCGGCGCGGGCATCAAAAACAAAGTCCTCGAAGCGCTGGCGATGGGCTGCCCGGTGATCGCCACGCCGCTGAGTCTCGATGGCATTGCCGCTCGTGACGGTCACGAAGCGTTGATCGCCGCCGACGATGACGCCATTGCCGCCGCGATGCTCCGCCTGCACGCCGACCCCGATCTGCGCGCCAGCCTGAGCGCGAACGGACGCAGGTTGATCGAGGCGCACTACAGTTGGGGCGAAGCCGCCCGCCGCTATGAGCAGTTATACATGGAGATCACAGGATGACCGGTTACACCGTTTTCGCTTCGGATGAACTTCCCATCGACGAAGAAGCCCGCTGGCAGATCACCGTCGATGCATGGGCTCCTTTCATGCTCGAAGACCCGATCTCGAATCGTCTGTGGGATCGTATGATGAGCGAGTACACGCCGTTTCAGTTCAGCATCTTCGAGGGTGAAACGATGATCGCGGCGGGGAACAGCATCCCGGTCGTGTGGGATGGCGGCGATCTGCCGGATGGTGGGTGGGATTGGGCACTCGAAAGCGCGTTCGAGGCACAAGCCGTCGGGATCAAACCGAACACCCTGTGCGCTATCTCGGTCACGATTGCGCGGTCGCACGTCGGTAAAGGCGTCAGCCGTGCCGCCGTCGAAGCCATGCGCGGGATCGCCCGCAAGCACGGCTTCGATAAGCTGATCGCCCCGGTGCGCCCCAACCAGAAGCACCTCTACCCGCTCGTGCCGATGGAACGTTACATCACATGGACGCACACCGACGGCGAAGCGCCGTTCGACGCATGGCTGCGCACCCACTGGCGGGCAGGCGCGCGCATCGTCAAGGTTGCGCCCGAATCGATGGTCATTCGCGGCACAGTCGCCGAATGGGAAGGTTGGGCGTCGATGCGCTTCCCCGAAAGCGGGAGCTACGTCGTCCCCGCCGCGCTCAACCCCGTCACCATCGACCGCGAACGCGATCTCGGCGTGTACGTCGAACCGAATGTGTGGATGCTCCACACGCTATGAAACTGATCTACGTCGCCGCCATTCGTCTGCCCACCGAAAAAGCGCACGGCTTGCAGATCATGCAGAACTGCGAAGCCTTCGCCGACGCCGGGGCAGAAGTCAGCCTGTGGGTGGCGCAGCGCGTCAACACGGCGGCGCTCGCCCGCGTGCGTGATGTCTGGGCGCACTACGGCGTCAAACCGAACTTTCGCCTGCGCCGCCTGCCGTGCATCGACCTGCTGCCGCTCGTCCCGGATCGCGTCGATCGCGTGGCACAGGCGATCTTTCTGCTGCAATATGTCACCTTCGCCCTCTCCGCGTTGATCGGCGCGCTCTTCACCCGCGCGGACGTTTACTACAGCCGCGATCCGCTCGTGCTGCTGGCGTTGAGCCTCGTCAAGCCGCGCCGCAAGCTCGCCTATGAAGCGCATCAACTGGCGCAGGGACGCTTCGGCGCGGCGCTGCAACGCCTCGCCGTGCGCCGCGTCGATCACGTCTTCGCCACGACTGCCCGCCTCGCCGCCGACCTCACCGAACGCGGCGCGCACAACGCGCAGGTTGCTCATGACGGCGTGCGCCGGGATCGCTTCGCCAACCTGCCGGATCAAACCGCTGCGCGGCAGGCGCTCGGCTGGCGCGCGGAGGCGTTCATCGTCGGCTATGTCGGTCGCTTAAATACGATGGGGATGGATAAAGGCGTCGGCGCGCTGGTCGAGGCACTGGCGCGGGTCGGCGGCGGCGTCGCTGTCGCGCTCGTCGGCGGACCCGACGATCAAGCGGAGATGCTGCGCGCCCGCTGGCTTGAATTCGGCTTACCTGCCGGTGATTTCCTGTATGCCGGTCAGGTCGCGCCGGATCGCGTGCCGCTGCTGCTCAGCGCCTGTCTCTTATACACATCTCCGAGCCC
>JACSRG010000141.1 GCA_014879865.1 Anaerolinea sp. | reverse complement strand
TAGATCGCGCCGTAGTCGCGCAAGAAAGGTGTTTCGCCCATATTGATCAGCAGCACATCATACGCGTTCTCGACCACCGGGTGCAGGCTGTTCGTCGTCAGGTCAAGCAGGGCGACGGCGGGCAGCCCGTCCTCAAGCACCGCCAGCAGCCAGCGGTCAGCGGGCAGCAGATGGAGCGTTGGCTGCATGACCCGCGACAGTCCGAGCGCGTTGACGATATGGCGCGCGTCAAGCTGCGGCACGATCATCTGCGTCGCGCCGGTCGCCAGATCGATGGCGGCAATGCCAAAGGCTGGATCGCCTGTCATCCAGTACCAGCGCTCGTCTGACCACGCCCCCGGAATCCAGCCCGTCGTGGCGAAGAAGTTCCAGCTTATGCCGCGCACACCCACTGCCAGCGGCGTCCCATCGCGGCGGAACAGGTCGAAGCGCCAGTAGATCGGGCAATTGTCACAGTCGTTCATCGTCCCGCCGACCATAAACTCATCTCCGCTTGGCGACCATGAGACGATGTGATTCTGCGTCACCGGTACGGCGGGCTGGAGACTGATCGGCACTGTGCCGTCCATAGATCGAATCGTCAGGACAGGGCTGCCGAAGGTATCGAGGGTGTAGGCGGCGAATTCGGCGCGGGACGGCGACCACGCGCCGGTGATGTAAGCGGAAAACGTGAGCGGAGCAGGCAGCGCCGCCAGCGGATTGGCGTGGTAGAAGGTGATTTGCCTGCCGGATGCCGCCGCGCTGTTCACGGCGACATACGCCCCATCGCCCGACCAGCCCGCCAGCGTCCACTCGAAGCTGCCCTCAAGCGTGCCTGTGCCGATGCCCGTCAGCGTTTGCCCGATTTGCGTATCCAGATCGTAGGTCGAAAGGTTGACGTTGAGTTCCGTATCCAACCACAGGTAGGCGAGAGCACGGCTGTCCGCGCGCCAGTCGATCAGCGTGGCGGGCGCTTGATACGTGTTTACCATTCCGCGCTGGACGACCCTCTGCGCCGCATTGCCATCGGGTGCGGTGGGATCGACCACGAGCGAGAGTATCCGACCGTCAGTGATCACCAAGCGCGCCGTTGCGCTTGTGTCCGGCGCGGGGATCTCGGCGTAGAGCACGTCGCTCAGTACAGGGGGGAGGCGCTGCCACCTGCCGCGCTCGACATCCACGCGGTAGCGATCCTGAATCGCGGGCGCGTTGGGAATCACCTCGAAGCAGTAGGCGGCGCGGGAATGTCCGATGATCACGCTCCCGGCAGCGAGCAAAGTCAGCGCGCCGCTGAAGATCAGCGTAGGCGGTAGCAGGCGGCGCAGGAATTTGAGCATGGGCAGCTTGTCCTCTAGCTGCTCACGGCGCAGTTCGACCAACCGCCGAGCCAGAGTGACGGATTATAGTGTGCCAGAAGCGCTTGAAATTCGTCGATTCGTTCCCCTTCAGGTGAGAGAACGATCACGCTCCCGCGCCGGTTTTCATACTCCAGAAAGGCGAACCGCGTTCCATCCGGCGACCAGTACGGCGCGGTGATGGCGTTCTCACTGATCACCGTGCTGGTCTGCATGTCGGTCACGATCATCGTGCCGAGACCGCCAGCACTGCGCGCGTTGCTGGCGTATACCGCGAAACGAGCGTTGTCCGGCGACAGGGCGGCTTGAAACGACATACTGTACGGTGGCAGCGGCGCGATCTCCTGTTCTTCACCTGTCGCCGGGTCGAGCAGGTGCAGCGCGTAATCGCTGCCGGTTTGGTTGACGAAGGCATAGCGTGTTTCGTCTATTTTCGAAACGGCGATAATTTGAGCGGCGTCGCCGCTGGTGGTGTGAACTGCGCCGGTTTCGAGGTCGTAGATGGTGAAGTAGCTCCGGCGGGTGCTGGCATGTCCGGTTGACCAGACGACCGTCACCGCGCGCCCATCGTTCGACCATAGATCGGAGAAATCGGAGAGCGTCAGCGCTTCGAGCGTCTCCGCACCGGACACAACCGGCGTAAATTCGCCTGTGTCCAAATCAAGCAGATCGACGCTGATCCACCCGTCGTCAGTGTGTCTGGGAACAACGAGGCGTGGGCTGCTCGACACGTAGAGCGGCGTCGGGCTGAAGACCTGCTCGCGCCATGCCTCCGAACCGACATAGAACATATCCACGCTGCGCGTACGTACAAGGTCACGCACTAAGGTCGTGCGCTCGTTGCTGGCGGTGTCCAACGAAACGAGAACGGGGAGATCATTGATCTGCTCGATCCACACCCAAGCCTCCCCGTGCCACATGGCAGGCAGCACATTCGGCAGAAGATCGACCGACGTGATATGCATCCCGTACAGGTCGAGCGCGGCGGGTGATCCATCGCGGTGAATGAGATCGAAGCGCCAGCGTTCGACGCGCCGCTCTCGATCCGCGATGATGCTGGCAATCGCGATGAAGTTTCCATCCGGCGACCAGACCAGTTTGCGGATGTCACGCGACGAAATCGCCAGCGGGATCGTCAGAGAAGTGGTGTTCAAGTCCGAAATCAGCAGTTCCATGCCGTCCCGGTCGATGTTGAGCGCGGCAAGTCGATCCCCCTGCGGCGACCACACCGGATCATAGAGCGGCACGTCATCCAGCGGGGTTGAAACCGGCGTGAGCGGATGGAGTGTGTAGAAGCGATAGTAGGGCTTGCCGTCGAATGTTTCGCCGACGCCGAATACCTCCCCGCTGTTCGACGCGCCGAGCAGCGTGAAATCGACGTAGCGATCCGAGTCGCCGTCGCGGCGCGTCAGCGGGTAGGCGGTATCGGTCCGGGTCTGCAGGTCGTAGACCGAGACATAACGCTGTCCCGCCGCGATGTCGCCCCATAGATAGATCAGCGCTGCGCTGTCCGGCGACCACATGAATTTCAGCGGCGCGTAGAACGAAGCGCTGCTGATCACGCCGGAGCGGATGTGAGTCACGCTGCCGATCCGCCCATTCTCCAAGATCGGGGCAAACGCAAGCTGCATCACGTCGTTTTCGAGAAACGTCACGGCGTAATACTGCTCGTCCGGCGAGACGCGCCCCAAAGTGTACCCTTCTGTCGCTGGCATGTGGAACTTACGCCCACGCGTGGTGTCGAGCAGGATGGTGCTGATGTCGCTGCCGCTGAGATCCTGCACGGTCAGGCAGTGGGCGGTGCTGCCGGTGGTGGACATCTGCGCCAGCAGGATCACGCCACCGGAGAGCAGCGCCAGCAGCACAACGACGATCACTACCAGTCGCCGCAAAAGCCTCGTGCCGTAATCCATGCTGCTGTTCTCCTTACGTTATGCACCGCGCCCGGTAGAGTGACCAGATCGCGAGGTCGGTCTGCGGAACGCGATACTCTTCCATGACTTTGAAGCCGTAATGCTCGTAAATGGGGACATTGGACGGCGTCATGGTTTCAGTATACGCGCTGAGACCCTCTTTGTCTGCCTGTTCGAGGAAGGGCTTGATCAATTGTGAGGCGAGACCCTTGCCCTGTGCTTCGGGAAGGACGCCGATGCTGTTCAGATAATACTGCGGCTGTTCCGGCGCGTAGGTTGTGTGCAGGCGGTCAAACTGGCTGAAGATGGGCGCTGCTTTGGCGATTGCCCCGACTCCTGAACTGAAAATCAGCGCGAGCAGATCGCCATTCAGCACGATCAGCGGGTTAGCACGCTGGCGCTGGGGAAGACTCCACACCGCGACTCCGGTCAGCGGTTCGCCAACGCCGTAGGCTTGTCCGGCAGCGACACTCAAACGAAAGCCAACGCGGAAGAATTTGCGGATGACGATGCGGCGGCGCGCGAGATCGGGGACCAAATACTGCCATAGTGGATCGTTCTCGAAGGCAGTCGCGAGGACTTCAATTACGCGGTCATACTCCGTCATTGAGATTGTGCGTGGAATCATCATCACTGTTTCTCCTGTGGACTTTCGTGTTTATAATCTCACGCAAAGCTGAGAACTCTTGTAGAAAGTAGATCATGGCAGAACTAACAATCCGGCAGATTGCCGACTACGTAGGTCAGGAAGTCACCTTGCGCGGGTGGGTTTACAACCGCACCGACAAGGGCAAATTGCAGTTCATTCAACTGCGCGACGGCACGGGAATCATTCAGTGTGTCGCCTTCAAGAAAGAGATGGACGAAGGCGAATTCGAGATCGCCGGGAAGCTGACGCAGGAAAGCTCGGTCATTGTCACCGGGACGGTGCGGCAGGACAGCCGCGCGCCGGGTATCCCCGGCGGCTATGAACTGGGCATCAAGACTCTGACACTGGTGAGCATGGCGGACGAGTACCCGATCACGCCGAAGGAGCACGGCGTCGAATTCCTGATGGATCAGCGCCATTTGTGGCTGCGTTCCAGCCGTCAATGGGCGATTCTGCGCATCCGCGCGACGATCATCAAGGCGCTGCGCGACTTCATGGACATGAACGGCTACCTGCTGGTCGATACGCCGATCCTCACGCCGACGGCGGGCGAAAACACCACCTCGCTGTTCGAGATCGATTATCACGGCGAACCGGCGTTCCTCGCGCAGACGGGGCAGTTGTACAACGAAGCCAATATGATGGCGTTCGGCAAGGTCTACTGCTTTGGTCCGACCTTCCGCGCCGAAAAATCGAAGACGCGCCGTCACCTGCAAGAATTCTGGATGATGGAACCGGAAGCGGCGTTCGTCAACTTGGAAGAATTGATGACGCTCGAAGAGCAGATGATCACCTACGTGGTCGGTCAAGTGCTGGAGAAGCATCGCCCGGAACTCGGCGTGATCGAGCGCGACATCAGCCGCCTTGAAGCGATCCAGATGCCGTTTGTCCGCATCAGCTACGACGAAGCCATCGAGCGCCTGCAAAAGCTGTACGAGAGCATGGAACCGGGCGAAGCGAAGGACGAACTTAAGATCACATGGGGCGAAGATTTCGGCAGCCCGCACGAAACCGCGCTGGCGGGCATGTTTGAGCGACCGGTGTTCGTCTACCACTACCCGACGGCGGTCAAGGCGTTCTACATGCAGCCCGTCGAAGGTCGCCCGGAAGTGTGCCGGAGCGTCGATCTGCTCGCGCCGGAAGGCTACGGCGAGATCATCGGCGGCAGCGAACGCATCTACGATCCCAAACTGCTCGACGAACGCATTGCCACCATCGGGCTGCACCCGGAGAACTACAAGTGGTATCTTGACCTGCGCAAGTTCGGCAGCGTGCCGCACGCCGGGTTCGGCATTGGCATCGAACGCACGGTCGCATGGGTATGCGGTCTGTCTCACATCCGCGAGACGATTCCCTACGCCCGTATGTTGAATCGGAAGTATCCGTAAAAGATAGGACTGAGAGCAGTGAAAAGTTGAAAGTCCAAAGTTGAAAGTGAAAAGCATCACAGTTTACTTTCAACTTTTCACTTTCAACTTTCTACTGCTCTTGTGTTGTTGGGCTTCGTTGACGCCGCTCCTCAGCCGTGCTAACATCAACTTATCATCGTTTGGATTGCTGTACGCGCACGTTTGCAAGTCACCCTCTCACCAGTAGTAAACCCTCCTGACGCTCGTCCGCTCATTCACGCGCCTCTGGCGGGTTCAGTATGACTCAGGGAGTATCGATGTCGATTGATTTTCTCTCCCGCATGATCGGTATGGTGCTGTTTGCACTGATCGGCGCGCGGCTCGGCTTGAATGCCGCTGCCGCCTTCGAATTACCCGAACTGGCGACCTCATTCATCTTCTCGCTGGTCGGGATTCTCTTCGGTCTCGTCCTCACACCATGGATCACCATCCGCCCGATCCGCATCGTCAGCCGCATCATCAACGACATGCCCATCGAAGTGCTGTTCACTTCCCTCGTGGGCTTGCTGATCGGCTTGGTGATCGGGCTGCTGGCGGCGTATCCACTGTCCTTATTTGATCCCCCGCTCGGCGAATGGCTGCCGCCCGTGGTGATGATCGTGGCGGTATACCTTGCGACCACCATCATGCAGGTGCGGTCGCGCGAAGTCTGGTTATTCTTGAACGAATGGTTCGGGATTGGGCGGAAGCGGCAGGGAGAAATCGTCGGCGCGGAACGCCAACTGCTGCTTGACACGAGTGTGTTGATTGACGGGCGGATCGTGGACATCGCGCGGACGGGGTTCGTCGGCGGGATGCTGGTCGCCCCGCGTTTCGTCGTCTCCGAACTCCACCGCGTCGCCGATTCGTCGGATGCGCAGCGGCGGGCACGTGGTCGGCGCGGGTTGAACATTCTCAACGATTTGCAGCGGTCGCCGGGTGTGCTGTTCAAGATCATCGAGGAAGATGTCGAGGACATCCCCGAAGTCGATGATAAGCTGGTGGCGCTGGCGGTCAAGCTGAAAGCGCCGATCCTCACGATTGACTACCCGATGAATCAGGTGGCGCGGGCGAACGGCGCGCAGGTATTGAACATCAACGAACTGGCGAACGCGGTCAAGTCGGCGTATATCCCCGGCGAGAGCTTCGCCATTCGCATCTTGCAGGATGGTAAAGAAGCGGGGCAGGGCGTCGGCTACCTTGAAGATGGCACGATGGTGATCGTCGAGGGGGGCAGCTCGTTCATTGACCGGACGATCTACGTCGAAGTGACCAAGTTGATCACCCGCGACACGGGCAAGATCATCTTCGCCAAGCCGACGGATGGAAAGAAATAGAAGCGACGAGTTAAAAGACAAAAGTTGAAAGTTGAAAGTGAGAACAAAGTCACTCCCTTGTTCTTTTACTTTCATCTTTCAACTTTTTACTTTCTACTCAGTCCTGTAGATTTGCACCCCGTTCACATCGTAGACCAGCGTCAGCCCGTCCTGCCACGCGGTTGAGCCGTTTGCCAGCGCGCGTTCGCGTTCTCCGAAATAGACGTAGCGGATAGGCTGATAAATCCATAGGGCTGAATCAAACGGCGGCGGAGTGAGTAGTGCCGCGCGCTCGTCGGCGCTGAGTTCGCCACGATAAAAGCGTGTGAGCGTCTCTGTTTTGTCCTGCCAGAACAGCGTTTCCGGTCCGTGACCCATGTAGGTGCGCAGCGGCGCATAGACCGGGATCGCGTTGCCGGTTTCCGGCGCGCTGAGGATCACTGTGCCCGGTTCGGCATTCGCGTTGAGCCAATCGAAGGCGGCGATTTCGCTGGCGGGTCGATAGAGTGGGCGACCGGGGTTCGCGGTGGCGATCAGGCTGCCGGAGAGCAGAAAGATCGTTGTCAGCAGCGCCGCGCCGATCAGCGCGAACTTGAGCGCGCCCCCGAAACGTATCCGCCGCGCCATGAAACGCAATCCCCACGCCGCGAGGATCGCCAGCGGGACGATCAGCGCCTCGGACATGCGCCGCTGCACGTTGATCGGCAGGTAGACGAGAATCGGCGCGGCGATCAGCCAGCCGATGAGG
>JACSRG010000560.1 GCA_014879865.1 Anaerolinea sp. | reverse complement strand
CCAGTCGAACCACGCTTCCGGCTGACCGGTGTTCTTCGCCCATTCGATGCTGGCGCTGAAGTAGCCGATCACCGCCTCGAACCACACATATAGGCGTTTGTTGTCCCACCCTTCGAGCGGCACGCGGATGCCCCAATCGATGTCGCGGGTGATTGGGCGTCCGCGCAGTCCCTCGGCGATGAAGTTGCGGCTGAAGTTGATCACATTCGGACGCCAGTGCGGTTCGTGCTTGTTGAGGTAGTCGAGCAGCGCATCGCTGAACTTGCTCAGGTCAAGGAAATAGTGTTCGGTTTCACGGATCGACAGGCGTTCTTCCGGGTGATTCTTGCTGCGCGGGTTGATCAACTGCGTGGCGTCGAGCAGGTTGCCGCAGTTGTCGCATTGATCGCCGCGCGCGTCGGGGTAGTGGCAGATGTAACACTCGCCTTCGACGTAGCGATCCGGCAGGAAGCGCTTTTCGATCTCGCTGTAGAGAAGCTGCTGCGTCTCTTTGTACAGGAAACCGCGTTCCAGCAGCGTCAGGAAGATGTCCTGCGACACCTTATGATGATTTTCGGTATCGGTGTGCGTGAACAGGTCATAGCTGATGCCGATCTTCTGCTGCGTGAGCAAGAAGCGCTCGTGATAATGCTCGAAGATCGAGCGGGCACTGACGCCGCGCTTATCCGCTTCCACGCTGATCGGCGTCCCGTGACTATCCGACCCGGAAACCATCAGCACGCGGTTGCCCTTGAGCCGGTGATAGCGCGCGAAGATGTCGGCGGGTAGATACGCGCCCGCCAAGTGACCGACATGGAGATCGCCGTTGGCGTAGGGCCAAGCGACGGAAACGTGAATGGTTTTGGGCATAATGACCTCAGTCTATAGCGATTAGCGATTGGCTTTGAGCGGTTCGCCAGAGCCAATGATGATATTCCGGCAAAAGTGTCCCGTATTGTAGATGAGCTAACGGCTGTTTGCCCACAACAAAAAACCGTCTGCCCACTGGACAGACGGTTTAGGATACCCTAGATAGATCAGCCGCGCCGCTTTAATCAGGCACGACAAAACACCAACGTCTGTCCGGTACGGATAAACGCGGCATTCGCATCGTCGGGAAAGCGCGGAACGTAATCATGACCTTCAGTATAGGCAACCTGCCCGGTGTAAGTCAAGAGCAGGCGGACTCGATCTTAGGGCAAATGTATCACCCTCTTCTCCCACGCAAGCGGGGAGAGGGGGGTGATGCGTTTGCCCTGTTCGGCGTGCTGCTGCTGGCGACTCCGACTCATCGGGGACTGATCTTCGTTGGCGGTCTCGACGTCAGCGGAGCGCTGTGGACATGGATCAGCCTCCGTCGTGCGCGAGTATTTACCCCGGCGGCAGCAGTTCCGCGCGGATGATGGCGTACACGTCCGCGACGGTCAGCGACTCGCCGTGCTCGATGGCTTGCGTGTACGCGTCCGCGCTGAGTTCGTCGCGCATGGCGTCGCGCATCAGCCGCGCCACATGGCGCACATCCGGTTCGAGCGCCGACTGCGCCAGCGTTACCACCAGCCATGCCAGCGCGGTTGCCGGGTCGCCGAGCAGTCGCTTGATCATCGCCGCGTGGAACAGGCAGGCATGGACGATGTGCGTCAGGCGGTAATCTTCCGCCATACGCACGGTCTGCGCAAAATGCGTCAGCGCGCTGGCGAGGTCGCCCTGCTGGATGTAACCGTAGGTCAGGTTGGACGAGGTGAGCGCCACCGTCCACATATTGCCGATTTCCTCAGCAAGCGTTCGCGCCTTCGCCAGATAGTCGCGCGACTGGTCGTACTGCTGGAGCAGCATCGACACGACGCCGAGGTTGTTGTAATCGAGCGCGATGCGGTTCGGGCTGCCCTGCCGCAGCGCGATCTCAAGGCAAATCTGCGACTGCTGCCACACCCTGAGCATGTCGCCCTGCGCGAAATAGACCGAAAGCTGCATCCGTGCCAGTTCGTAATTGCTGCTGGCGTCGCCCAATTCCTCGTACAGCGTGATCGCCTCGGAGAGCAGACTCAGCGCGGCGGCGAAGTCCTCGCGGTTGAAGCAGATGTACGCCCGTGTCGTCAGCGCGCGCGCCTTGCCCTTCGTGTACCCGCGTTCCGCCGCCAATTTGAGCGCTGCCTGCGCCATGTCGTCTGCTTGATCGAGGTCGCCGCAGCGCCGTGCCGCATCCGCCAGCGTGACCATCGCCTCGACGCGCTGCGCCGGGGTGAGCGTCGCCAGCGTGAGCAGCCGCTGGTAGAGTTCCATCGCCGCGTCGAACCTGCCGGTCAGGTAATACAGCTTGCCGAGTTCGTTGACGCCTTCGAGATAGCGCGGGTGTTCCTCCGGGTACAACGCGAGCGCCCGCTCGAAATAGGTTTGCGCCTGTGTGAACTGATTCCAGCCGACCGCCTGTTTGCCCGCTTCGAGCGCGTAATTCGCTTCGCGCATCGTGTCGCCTGCCGCGCCCCAATGCCGCGCCAGCACGGTATAGTAGCGCTCGTCACTGCCGTAGACCGCTTCGATTGCCTGCGCCGCCTTCGCGTGCAGGTCGCGCAGTTCGGCGGGATCAGTGTAGTGCAGAATCCCCTGCCGCACACGGTCATGCGCGAAGACCAGCCGCCCTTCATCCGCTTCGAGGATCGCATTTTCGAGGCTGTGGATGATCCAACCGTCGCTCATCCCGCCGACCCACTTGATCAGGTTGAAGTCGATCTCGCGCCCGATGACTGCCGCGAAGCGCAGCAGCGCATGTTCGCTTGCGGGGATGCGCGCCAAACGCCGCTCGGCGACGGCGAGCACGCCCTTCGACAGCAGCGACTCCGGCAGGGTGAGCCGCCCGATGTCGTCCAGCCGTCCGGCGTAATCCGCCAGTGTGCGCAGCAGATCGACGATGAAGAAGGCGTTGCCTTCGGTCTGAAGGTGCAGAAATTCCACGACCTCGCGGCTGCGTCCGCCGTCCGCGAGCATCGACTCGGTCAGCGCCTCGACTTCATCGACCGAGAGCCGCGCCAAGCTGATCAGGTTCATGCCGGCGAGGCGATCCGCCAGATACGGGGCTTCGTCGTGGCGGTAGCTGGCGACGAGCACGAGCGGGAACTTGGTTTCCAGCCGCGTCAGCGCCTCGATGATGTCGAGCGAGTCCTCCGCCCACTGCAAATCTTCCAGCAGCAGGAGCAGGGGCGGCTGCTGGCGGCGCAGCACATCCAGAATGACGTTTTTCAAGCGCTCGGCGGACGCCTGCGGATCGAGTTCCGGCGCGCGTTCGACCGCTCCCAGTTCGCACAAGCGCCCGACGTCGGGCACGAGCGGCAGAAGGACACTCGCTTCAAGCGGAGTCAGGTAGCAGCCAATGATCAGCATGGGCAGCACGTCGCGCAAAATCTGGTAGGGCAGCCCGCCGCCCTCGACGGCGTGCCCCCGCATCACCGTGAAGCCTTTGATCAGCGCGCGGCTGCGGACTTCCTCGATCAGGCGGGTCTTGCCCACGCCCGACTCGCCGCCGATCAGCCATGCGGAACTGCGCCCGCTGTCGAGCGCCGCCGTCAACTGTGCCAGTTCGGGTTCACGCCCGACGAATTTCGCCGCGCCGAGGAAGCTCTCGCGGATCGTCACCGTTTCTTCGGGCAGGGGGATGTCCACCGCCTCGCACAGCGCGCGGATCGTCTCGCCCGCGCTGGCGTAGCGATCTTCCGGCTCTTTCGCCAGCAGCCGCCCGATCACCACCTTGAGCGCATCCGGCGCGTCGAGCGGCGACAAGTCCGCCGGTTCTTCAAAGACCTGCTTGAAGAAGTGGTTCATGGTCGCGCCCTCGAACGGCAGGCGTCCGGCGAAGATTTCGTATGCCATCACGCCGACGCTGTACAGGTCAGCCGCCGCCGATGCGCCCCCGGCTTGCAGGACTTCGGGAGCCATGTAGGCGACCGTGCCGGACGCTTCGGCGTACTGTTCGCCTTCGACCGACAGCCCAAAATCGACCAGCTTGAGCAGCCCATCGGGATCGACCAGCGCGTTATCCGGCTTGAGGTCACGATGAAGAATGTCACGGCGGTGCAGGTAGACGAGGGCTTGCAGCATGTCGATCAGCAGGCGCGCTTTGCCGGTCAGGGCGCGTCCGTGTGCCGCCTCGGTGATCGTGCGGGCATCTTCGACCAGCGTCATGACGTAGAACGGCTGGCGCACGTCGTCGAAGCCGTAATCCAGCACGCTGATGATGTACGGGTGATGCAGCGATGCCAGCAGGCGAAATTCGCGGGCGAGGATCAGGTACGGGTTCACATCCGGCGCGCTGCTGCGGAACGCGGGAGCGGTCAGGTTGACGCGCTTGAGTGCCGCGTCTTTGCCCGTGAGACGGTCAAACACGCGATAGACCGTCCCCATGCCGCCTGTACCCAGTGGAGCAAGGACGCGGTAACGCTGGTTGATGGTAGGGAGGGCTGCTTCAAACGACATAGCATTATTGGCTTCCGTTGACCGACAACGCCTCAATGATAAACCTGCTGCCCAATAGTAAACGTAAATTTCCGCTTGATCAATTCGTGAGCCTGCTCAATTTGACGCTGCGCTGCTTGTGGGTTATTAGCCGATCAGGTATGATCTGTATGCTGATAATGCACCCCATTCGCTCTAGCTTCGAAGATTGCATCAAGGTCAACATCGTGACTATCGCAGATTGGCTTCAGCAAGAAGGCTGGATCATCCTCAGTTGGTGGGCGTTGGGAACGCTGGCGGGCGCGGCGGCACTGCCTTACTGCGTCCGGTTTTTGCGGTGGCTGCCGGATCGCGGAGTGATCATGGCGCGCACCCTCGGACTCGTCCTCTCCGGTTTCTCCCTCTGGATTCTCGTTACCGTCCGCGTGCTGCAAAACACCGTCATCGGCATCGGGCTCGCATGGCTCGTTGTGATTATCGTGGGGGGGGTGCTGCTGCGCCGCCTGCCGCCGTTCGACTGGCGCACATGGTGGCGCGAACACCGCGCGGCGATCCTCACCGCCGAATTGTTGTTTGCTGCGATCTTCGTTCTGTTCTGCATTTACCGGGCGGCGCAGCATGATATGTCTTTCGGCGAGAAGGCGTCCGACTCGATGCTGATCGGCTCGATCATGACCTCACGCAGCTTCCCACCGGAAGATGCATGGCTGGCAGGCGCACCCGTCGTCTATTACTACTTCGGGCAGTTGTTCCCCGCGATGCTGGCGATGCTGTCGGGAGTCACCAACACCGCCGCACACAACCTGTACAGCGCGATGATGGTCGCGCTGGCGGCGCAAGTGAGTTTCGGTGTCGGTTATAATCTCGTGCGCTGGCGCGGCGCGCGACGTGTGACGGGCGTCGGCTTCGGCTTGTTGTCGTTGATCGTCGTCAATGTGCTGGGACCGATGCAGGTGCCGTTGGTCGAAATGCCGTACCAGTTTACCCTTGCTCCAGACTCCTATTTTGAATTCTGGGGGCAGCTTGATCGCTTGCACACGCGTGGCGATGGCGTCGAAGTCTCGCTGCTCCCCGGCTACTCGTGGACGTGGGGCTGGTGGTGGCATCCGGCGAACGTCATGTTTGATCCCGCTGCCCCCTACAGCTACATGGGGGATAAGGTCGGGATCATCAACGAATTTCCGGCTTTTTCGTACTTGGTTGGCGAGGCACACTCCCATGCCGTCGGTTTCAGCGTCTTCCTGCTGCTGATCGGCTGCGGGGCGAATCTCGCTCTTGCGTGCAAGCGTCCGCGTTTGCCGGACATGATCTTTTACGGGATCGTCTTGGGCGGCATGATGTTCGTCATCACATGGAATTATCCGGCGGGCTTGTTGATCCTTGTTGGGGGAGAGGTCATCCGGCGGTTATCTCAGCGCCGCTGCCTGACATGGCGCGATGTGCGCGGGGTGATCGGGTTCGCTCTCGGATTGGCGGCGATCAGTTTGGTCGCCTATGCGCCCTTCGTCGTGAACGTAAACCCCACCTATGGGGGCATGGTCTCGAATCTCTATCAGGGGACACAGCCGCAGCAGTTGTTCTTGGTCATGGGGACGTTCCTGCTCCTCGGCGCGCCATTCCTGATCCATCAATGGCGGCGTACATTCAGCAGCGGGCAGGCGCGCGCGCGCTTTGCATGGGCGCTCGGCGTGCTGATCCTGCTCGGCTTGATCGCCATTATGGCGGTGCTGGCGTATCATGATCTCACCCGCCCTTACGACTCCGGCTACAGCGCGACTTACGGGCTGGCGTGGATTCACCCGGACACCGATATGCGTCCGATTTATGACTTCATTATTAAGGCACGGCTTGACGGTATTCCCACGCTGGTGGTCATGTTCGCCGGGTTGGTCGGCGTGCTTGGCATTTTGCTCCCGTATCCGCGCGGCGCAAGGCGTTTCCCGATCCGCCTGCAACTGCCGCTTGCCTACGCCGCCGACAACGGCTACGCAGTGCTGCTCATGGGCTCTGCTATCGGGCTGCTGATGGTGCCGGAGTTCTTTTATTACCATGACATCGGTGGCGTGCGCAGCGACACGATCTTCAAGGTCTATTTGCAGGCGTGGCTGCTGTTCGGGATAGCCTGTGTCTTCGGCATATACACGCTGCTGGTTGACCGCGAGCGCCGTATCGCCCGTGTTAACGTGCGCCGACTGTTTGCGGTCTTCTGTGTGATCGTCATCGTCCCGAACCTGATCTACATGCCTGCCGCGTATTTCTCGCGCAGCAACATCGAAGTTTCGTATTTCACCGACCATATCGTTTACACGGTGGACGGCGGCTATACGCTCGCGACGCAGGACGATTACGAGGCGCTGCGCTGCTTGTCTGCGCTTGCTGGTCAAGACGAGGTGACGGTCGCGTCCGGCGTCTGGTCGGAGACGGGCAACGGCGGTCTTTTCACCGACTATCGCGGGCAGACCGACGGGCGTGTCGGCTCAGTGACCGGACTGCCCACGTTGATTGGCGTGGGTTTCCATGAAATCATCTGGCGGACATACCCGACCTTCAGGGACATCATCGGGACACGCTGGGAGGATACGCGAACACTGTACGAGACGCCTGACATCAATGTGGCGCGCGAGATCATCCGCCGTTACAGCCTCGACTACATCCTGTACGGTCAGATGGAACAGGTGTGGTACGGGGAAGCAGGGATGCAGAAGTTCATCGACGCGGGGTTTCCGGTGGTCTGTGAAGCTGGCGTCAGCCGCGTGTATAGGACATATTGAGCGAAGCTCATGCCCGATGTAGGGCATACACATGATCGGGATGCGTGTACCCTGCGAGCATAGCGTCTTTCTCGTAACGCATCCCGATTTTCTCTGCCACGCGAATCGAGGCTTTGTTCTGCGGGTCAATCAGTGCGATTAAGCGCGACAAGCCTAAGACGTCGAAACTGTAGTCACGCACAGCGCGGGCG
>JACSRG010000178.1 GCA_014879865.1 Anaerolinea sp. | reverse complement strand
CCGCGCTATGACACGACGACGCATGACCCTACTGATCGCGGCGGGGGCGATCTTGCTCATCCTCGCCGCCCTGTTCGCCCTCGACCTCGCCAATCGCGGACTCGCGTGGCGCGCGCTCTGGTCGCTGACCGGGGAAGAAGCGCCGCTCGCCCAGATTCGCGGCGCAGTCGAATGGGTGGGCAACTTCACCCGACCGCAGCCGAATACCGCGCCCGACGTACCGATCAACCATGCGGGCGTGAACCCGCGCGGCATCAATACGTTTTTGCAGCAGGAAGTCCTCCCCGAACGCCGCGAACAGCAGCTACGCATGATCGCCGAGGCGGGTTTTGTGTGGATTCGCCAGCAGTTCCCGTGGGAAGACATCGAAATTCATGCACGCGGCGATTTCATGGATCGGCGCAACGACACGAACGGCGATGGCACGCCTGACCCGGTCAGCGCGTGGCTGAAATATGACAACATCGTCGAGCTGGCGGGGCAGTACGGCGTGCAGATCATCGCCCGCCTTGACGCTGTGCCCGAATGGGCGCACGCCGATCCGCAGCCGCAAACCTTCCCGCCGCCGGACGATTTTCAGGATTACGTTAACTACGCGGTGGCGGTGGCGACGCGCTATCAGGGACGCATCCACCATTATCAAATCTGGAACGAACCGAACATCTACCCGGAATGGGGAGCGAACCCGGTCAACCCGGAAGCCTATACCGAGATGTTGTGCCGTACCTATGCCGCGCTCAAGGCAGTTGATCCCGCCATTGTCGTAATCGCCGGGGCGCTCTCGCCGACCGTATCGCTCACGCCGACCAACCTGAGCGAATTCATCTTTTTGCAGCGCATGTACGACGCAGGCGCGGCGGACTGCTTCGACGTGATGTCGGTGCAGGGGTACGGCTTCTACAGCGGACCAACCGATCAACGCCTGCGGACGACGACGCTCAACTTCGGACGGCATACCTACGTACGCGACATCATGGTCGCCAACGGCGACGCCGACAAAGCCATCTGGATCAGCGAGGCGGCATGGAATCCGGTCGATTCGCCGGAGGTCGCGCCGGACGTGATCGGGCGCGAGAACTTCGGCGCGGTGACACAGCAGCAAGCCGCCGAATACATGCCGCTGGCGTATGAACGCGCGCAGCAGGACTTCCCATGGATCGGCGTGATCAACTACTGGTTCTTCAAGCGTGCCGACGACAGCGAACGCGGGCAGTCGTTTTACTATTTCCGCATGGTCGAGCCGGATTTCACGCCGCTGCCGATCTACGATGCGATGCGGAACTTCACACTGCCGCCGATCCTGTACGCGGGCGTGCATCAAGCCGATCACTGGGCGATCACCAATGGCTTTGAGCCAACCCTTCAGCCCGACGCGGACGCGCAGTTCGGCGCGGCGAGTCTGGTCGTGGGTGCGCCGATCCATTCGTATGGGACGCATGTCACCGTCCGCTGGAAAGGCGAACGCTTCCAACTCTTCACGCTGCGCGATGCGACCTCCGTCACCGAGTTTGTCAGCCCCGATCCCTCGGCATGGACGGAAACGCAAATTCACGCGTCCCTGTGGTCGGAATGGCTGCCGTACTCGATTTCGTCGGATGTGCCGATCTTGCTGGACAGCGTCACCGTCGAGGATCGCACGGTGACGCAGCTTACGCCCATCGTCGGCACAGGGATCGCCTTGCTGGTCACGGCGATTGGGGCTATTGTGTGGTGGTTATGGCGCAAAAAGGCATGATATATCATGCTTTAGCGGAAACGGCGACAGTCGAAGATTGTATGGGCTGAAAGAGGAAGGTCAATGTTCCGAATCGAATCTTTGCTGGCGGCGCGGCTGTTTTTGAGTCCGCAGCGCGTCGGCGATCACATCTATTTCATCAGCAACTTGAGCGGTCGCTTGAGCCTGTACGTCATGCGTTTCGGCGGCAGCGTGCCGCAGCCGCTTTTGCCGCCGACCATCGCGCTGCAAAACCCTGACCTGCTCGGCGGCTACCCGTTCTACGTCTTCCCCAAGCTCGGCAAAATCATGCTGCTGGTCGATCAGGATGGCGACGAGAACTACGTGCCGATGTTCATCCCGCTTGACGGCGGTTTTCCCGAACCGATCTTCCCGGAATTCGCCAACACCCGCGCGCACTGTTTCGAGTGCGATCCGGTCAAGAATTACGCTTATTTCGCCGTCGAACTGAATGATAAGCCGGTGGCGAAGGCGTATCAGGCGAACATGGCGACGGGCGCGCTGACGTACCTCGGCGAAAGCCCATTCGGGATCGCGCCGATTGGCGTCAATGCCGAACACACCAAAGTCGCGCTGCTGGAAAGCTACACGGTCGGCGACGACTGCCTCTACCTGTGGGAACAGGGCAAGGAGACGGCGGTCGTGTGCGGGATTCCGCTGCAAGGACGCGCGGCGGATCAAGATGTGCCGCTGACGGCGATCAGGGCTACACACTTCACGGCGGGGGATCGCGGGCTGGTGTTCATCACCGGGCTGTTCGAGGATACCTATGGCTTGGGCTATCTAGACCTCTCTGGCGGCGGCGTCAAACCGGTGACGATCACCGGGCTGACGCACACGGGCGTGGGTGAACTGGTCGGCTTTGACGATCTGCGCGACAACTTCTACCAAGTGACCTACAACATCGACGGGGCGTCGTGGGTCTACGAGGGCGAATTCGACGAGGCGAACCTCACCCTGCACCTGCGCCATGTGCTCGTCGGGCAGGGCGAACTCTCCGGCGGTGTGCTGCATACAGTCGATTACGACAAGGCAAGCGACAGTTTCAGCGTGTCATTCTCGACGGCGACCTCCCCGACGCAGTTGTACACCATCGGCGGCGCGGATCGGCAGACGATCACCCGGCACACGGACGAACAAGTGCTGGCAATCCCCGACGAGTATCTCGCCCCCGGCGAAGACGCCTCGTTCATCTCGCACGATGGGCTGCGGGTCTCGGCGCGCTTGTATCTGCCTGCGCCCGCGCTCGGCTATGCGGGCAAGCGGCCGCTCGTGTATTACGTGCATGGTGGTCCGCAGAGTCAGGAACGCCCGGATTTCTCGTGGTTCTCCATGCCGCTGATCCAGTACCTCACGTTGAACGGATTCGCCGTATTCGTGCCGAACGCGCGCGGCAGCGTCGGCTATGGGCTGCGCTACACCAAGCACGTGGATCGCGATTGGGGCGGTCAGGATCGGCTGGATCACGTTTATGCGCTGACGAAGGTGCTGCCGCTCGATCCGCGCGTTGACGCTACGCGGGCGGGGGTGGTCGGGCGTTCGTATGGCGGCTACATGACGCTCACACTGGCGTTCCGTCACCCGGACTTGTGGAAAGCCGCCGTCGATATGTTCGGTCCGTATGACCTGATCAGCTTTTCCGAGCGCATCCCGGAAACGTGGAAGCCGTACTTCAACATTGCGCTTGGCGACCCGAACGACGAGCAGGATCGCGCTTTGCTGACCGAACGTTCGCCGAAGACCTATGTCGATCAACTGGCGTGTCCGATGCTGGTGATTCAGGGCAAGAATGATCCGCGCGTGGTCGAACGCGAGTCGCGCGATGTGGTCGAGTATTTGCGCGAACAGGGCAAGCAGGTCGATTACCTGATGTTCGAGAACGAGGGGCACGACGTGCTCAAGCTGGAGAACCGCGTGACCTGCTACAACGCCATCACCGAGCATTTCAAGCAGTATCTGTAAGCGAGGCTGAAATGCAAGAAATATGGCAATCGGATTATACTTTGAGAACACACTCTACCGGAACGACATAGTACCTGCAACGAGGAAAACGGATGAACAGACGTCAGCGGTCGGACGTTCAGCGAAAACCAGTAACCCGGGGTAAAGCGCCGGACGATCTGCTCTTCGAACAGCATCACCGTCAGCATCAGTCGGATAGTCAAGCCGAGTCGCGAACAGCAGGCGATTCGATCCCCACGACCACCATCCAACGGATGCAGAGCGCCCCCCATACGCTTTCCTCGCACGAGGTGCTCCATTTGCAGCGGACTGTCGGCAACAGCGCCGTTGCGCGCATGGTGAACGTCAGCCAGCAGCCCCATGCTTCTTCGACCGTTCAACGCGTCCCCAATGGCGGAAAGATCGCGGCGATCAATGTGACGCTTGGGCTCTTGGAAGCAGCGAAGATCATCCTGCGCGTCGGGCATGGTGCCGTCATGCTCCCGCTCACCATCATCGATCTGCTGTCGAATTTTGGTAAGCTCAGGGGCGACTTTACAACGACGGCGGAAGGCGTCAACTCTACCACGAAGAAGTCGCGCTGGGAGAAACTCAAATGGGGATTCCACAATATTCTCAACGGCGAAACACGGCTTGTTAGCAAACTTTCCGGAGAACGAGTTCAGGTGGGCTCCGTCAACATCGGGAAAGCGCTGCGCTTCGGTCCATGGAATGTTGGGCCATGGATCATCTGGCTCCTCAATAAACTGATCAAGCGACTGGAGAGGAAGAAGAGGGCATTGGGTGGCTAGTGCCGCTTAACGCCGAAGCGCCGGGCACGCGTTCTGTGACTGTATCGTTTGGTACAATTACCCCTATGGTGATTGTGCCAATCGTAGGTTGAGACAGCAATGGCGTTGACACGGCGAAGCCTGTGGTGGTTTGTAGCGATTTTGTTTATTCTGCTTGTGGCGGCGGGACTGCGCTTGCACGCACTGGGCGCGCAGTCCTTCTGGAATGACGAGGGCAGCAGCTACGTGCAGGCGACCCGCTCATTCGCGGACAGCGCCGCCAATGCTGCCCGCGACATCCATCCCCCCGGTTATTACTGGCTGCTGGCGATCTGGCGCGTCTTCACCGGCGACTCCGAGTTTGCGCTGCGGTCGCTGTCGGCGTTCGCCAGCGTGATCGGCGTCGCGTTTGCCTATGCCATCGGGCGGCGGTTGTACGGCAGCCTCGCGGGGGTTGTCGCGGCGGCGCTCACGGCGATCAACACCTTCAGCATCTACTATGCTCAAGAAACGCGCATGTACGCGCTGCTCGCCCTGTGGGGCGCGGCGGGCTTCTACGCGCTGATCCACTTCTGCGAGCGTCCCGGTTGGCGTGCGGCGCTGGCACTCGCGCTGATCAACGCGGCGGGCTTGTGGACGCAGTACGCCTACCCGTTCCTGATGCTGGCGCAGGGCGTGGTCGCGCTGCTGTGGCTGATGGAGAAATACAGGACTGAGGTCAAAGGATTGAGGACTGAGGAAGAGCAGGAACGACACAGGGAGATCGGCAAGTCCCTTGACGACCCGATCAACGAGACAACCGCCCTGAATGCCAAACTTCCTACTCAGTCCTCAGTCCTCAGTCCTCAATCCTTCTTTCTTTATGTCGCTGCCAACCTGCTGACCCTCCTCCTGTACGCCGCGTGGCTTCCGACGGCGTGGGGACAGATCACGACATGGCCCAACACCGGCGACCAGACGCCGGTCATGGCGGCGGCAGGGATCACCTTGCGCTGGTTGACATTCGGCTTGACGGCGGGCGATCTGCCGCTGGCAATCCCCGGCATCCTCGTGCTGTTCGGCTTGACGATTCGCTGGAACACGACACGCCGCGAGTCGCTCTGGCGGCTGACGCTCCCGGCGGCGTGGACGCTGATCCCGTTGGCGATCTTTCTCGCGGCGGGGCTCTACCGTCCCGACAACGTCAAAGTCATCATCGCGGCGCAGATCGGCTTGGCGCTGATGATCGGGCGCGGCGTGCATGTGCTGTGGACCTATGACAGCGGGGTGCGTCTGCGCACGACGATCACGCGGTTGGCGGCGCTGGCGTCGTTCCTGTGGCTGATCCTGACGGGGATCAATCTACTGCCGCCGCTCTACGCCGATCCCGCGTTTCAGCGACCGGATTACCGCGCACTGGCGGCGGTGATCAGCGCGCAGGCGGGGGCGAATGACGCGATCATTCTCGACGCGCCGAATCAGGAAGAAGTCTTCCGCTACTACTATCGCGGCGATCTGCCCGTGCTGCCGCTGCCGCCGGGCTTGGGCGGCGACGATGCGGCGACGCGCGCCGCCGTCGAAGGCGTGCTGCGCGATTACGAGCGGATTTACGTGCTCTTCTGGGGGGAAACCGAGCGCGATCCGCAGCGGGTAGTCGAGACGACGCTCGACGCGAACGCGTTTGAACTCGGCGATACGTGGTACGGCGACGTGCGTTTGGCGCGCTACGTGACTCCCGCGCCGCTCCCACTCGAACGCGAGTCGGGCGTGGAGTTTGGCAGCCATATCACGCTGGAAGGCTACGCGCTCAACGCGCTGACCTTCGCGCGCGGTGAGGCGCTCCAACTCCAGTTCACATGGACGACGGACACAGAATTGATCACGCGCTATAAGGTGTTCCTGCAAGTGCTCGATCAAAATGGCGTGCTGGTGACTCAGCGTGACAGCGAACCGGGCGGCGGCTTGGCGATCACCACGACATGGACGCCCGATCAGACCGTGACCGATAACCACGCGCTGCTGCTCGATTTGCCGCCGGGGACGTATACGCTGATCGCCGGACTGTACGACCTCGAACCGCCGAATCACCGCCTGCCGGTAGGTGACGCGGATTACCTCATGCTGGAGACAATTACGGTCGAATAAAGTCCGGTTAATGCCTGCCTCATGCGATGGTTTTAAGGTTTGGATAATTCAGACATAAGACGAGGCGCACCTCGTCCCGACCAAGATTGAGGAAGGTCAACTATGCGCGTAATCGTTACAGGCGGAACCGGGTTAATCGGGCTGGCATTGGTGCACAGTTTGCACCACGACGGGCATGAGGTGATCGTGCTTGGACGCAACCCCAACAAGACGAGTGGGCTCCCCGGCGGCGTGAAAGTCACCGCGTGGGATGCAAAGACACCGCAGGGGTGGGGGCAGTTGGTCGAAGGCGCGGGCGCGATTGTCAATCTCGCGGGGGCAAGCATCGCCGGAGATGGTTTCCTGCCAGAACGCTGGTCGAGCGAGAAGCGTAAGTCAATCGTCGAGAGCCGGGTCAACGCGGGGCGGGCGGTCAGGGAGGCGGTCGCAAACGCGACGGTCAAGCCGGGGGTGGTGATCCAGTCGTCGGCGATTGGCATTTACGGCGTACACGGCGACGAAGAACTGACCGAAGACTCGCCGCTCGGCGATGATTTCCTCGCGGAGACGTGTAAGGCGTGGGAAGCCTCGACTGCCGAGGTCGAAGTGATGGGCGTGCGCCGCGCGGTGATCCGCACGGGCGTCGTGCTCGATAAAAATGGCGGCGCGCTCCCCCGGATGGCGCTCCCGTTCAAGCTGTTCGCGGGCGGCTATTTCGGCGATGGCAAGCAGCAGATGTCGTGGATTCACATCGACGACGAGGTGAACGCCATCCGCTTTTTGATCGACAACCCGAACGGCAGCGGCATCTTCAACCT
>JACSRG010000464.1 GCA_014879865.1 Anaerolinea sp. | reverse complement strand
GGCAGGATCAGCATTTTGCACGACGAGGTAGCAGGCGTAGCGCGAAAGGTGCATGTCCTCGACTTCGCGTTTCGCATCAGAACCGATGGCGACCATTTTGATAGCTCCGACGAAATGGTCGGTCGGATCGTGACCACTGTTCTCACAAGCGATTTGCGCCTTGAGCAACACACCCTTGAAGTTGCGCCAGTTTGTGTATTCGAGAACTTCCATCAGGTCGCGTGCCGACCAGAATTCAACACCGTCGCCATCTTCCTGACGGATGCGCTCAAATGGCGTTGATGTGTGTTCAGGTGTGTCGTCGTTAGGAACTAGCATGGCTCAATTCTCCACTGCAACCGTTGTTTTACACCATTATATCGAGTGTGATGCGAGAACGGTTTTTTGCAGCCTAAGCGCGAACTATTGAACGGCACAACTTGGCACACTGAGAGCAAGTGACCGCACATTCGAGTCTGATCTGTTCGCTGCTACCAAAGCGTTCCCAATTCTACGCGCGTTGTTCACAGGCTTCTGCACGTATGTTGCCATTCAGTCAGGCAGGATGGCGATCTGCAATCGCGAAGCACGATCGCCATCCATGTCAAAGCCATGACGCGCGGGCTTCAGCCAACTCAGCGAAAGCGCCTAAACAACTCGACACACCGCCACATGTTATGCCGTGTTGTTACTCAACGTTCATTGCAGTGAGCATTTCCTCGTAGCGGGCGATTTCTTCAGTCTGCGAGACAATAATGTTCTGTGCCAGTTCGCGTAGTTCGGCGTGAGCGACACTCTCGGTATCTCCATCCAGGAAGCGCTGTGCCATGTGGATCGCGTCATCGTGGTGGTCGATCATCGCCTCCAACCACGCCATTTCGTATTCGGTGCCTTCAAAACGATTGAAACCAGCAAACATGCCCATCATCATCGCTGGGTCAGTTGCGGGCATTCCACTCATGTCCATACCGCTGTGATCCATCCCTCCCATGTCATCGCCCATCATGCTCATCATCTCGGACATGGGCATCACCGCGTAATCGACGTTGTACCACGCCAGAAGCCATGCCTGCATCTGCTCGATTTCCGGCTGCTGCGAGTCAATGATCATCTGACACTCTGAGCGCAAGGCTTCAGAAATATCGGTGCGCGCCAGGCAGTCGTTTGCCATGTCGATTGCCATCTGGTGGTGATCGCTCATGCCTTCCATGAAGCGCAATTCCGCGCGACCAATGCGCCCCTCAATCGGCGCATCCGCCAGTGCGGGAACCACAACCGTGATCAACAGGAGCGTTAGTACGCCTAGAACCAAACGAAACTTCTTCATTACTGTGGCCTCTCTTTCCTTCGATACCCTCAAATAATCCCCACTCCGTATGGAATGCTGACCCGCCATATGGCGTGTTTTTGCCAAACAACGGCATGTTTCGTATCGCTTCACGCCATATGGCGCATCTGACCCGCACGCAATCTCGGTAGGATAAATGTTGTAAAACCAGAGAATTGATGCCAGGAGTGGAAGCGATGAATGCTTCTTCTGAACATAAGCACGACCATTCAGAGCGTGAGGTAGTGCCAGTGCCACAGGGTACCCACCCTCTGCATGGCGAAGTGCCCGTATCGGCACTCGATGAAACCGTGAGTCACGCTGCCCACGACAGCAGTTATCGCGCGAGTGAACTCCTTAAGCCAGAACCCAGACAGATCGCGCAAATGATGCACGATGATCATGCCGGACACAGCGGCCATGACGCACACGCGGGTCATGGCGTGATGCACGAAGGCCACGCGACGATGATGCGGAACCGCTTCTTCGTTGTGCTGCCGCTGACACTCATTGTGGTGCTGTACTCGCCGATGGTGCAGACCTGGCTCGGTTTCTCAATGCCCGAATTTCCCGGCAGCAACCTGATCGCTCCGGTGCTGGGATCGTTCATCTTCTTCTATGGTGGACTGCCCTTCCTGGGGATGGCGCGGCAGGAACTGGCGCAGCGCCAGCCGGGGATGATGACCCTGATCTCGGTAGCGATCATCGCAGCGTATGGCTACAGCATGGCGCTGTTTTTCTTCCCACCCGCTGAACCGATGGACATGCCGGGCATGGCGGCAGCACCGCCGATGATGGATTTCTTCTGGGAACTGGCGACGCTGATCACCGTCATGCTGCTTGGTCACTGGATCGAACTGCGCAGCGTGGGTCAGGCGCAGGGTGCGCTGCGCGAACTGGCGAAGCTGCTGCCCGACACTGCCGAACGGCTGCTGCCATCCGGCGCGACCGAAACCGTGAATGTGTCACAGCTTCAGGTCGGTGACCGCCTGCTCATCCGTCCCGGCGCGAGCATCCCCGCCGATGGCACAGTTGCCGAAGGCGAGAGCAGCATCAACGAGGCAATGATCACGGGTGAAAGCCGCCCAGTGGACAAGAAACCGGGTGACGGTGTGATCGGCGGTACGGTTAACGGGTTGGGATCGCTGCGCGTCACGGTGCAGCAGGTCGGCGAAGGCACGGCGCTAGCGGGCATTATGCGGCTGGTCGAGGATGCCCAGAAAAGCCAGTCACGAGCGCAAACGCTGGCGCAGCGTGCGGCCTTCTACCTGACCATCATCGCGCTGGTGGCGGGTGTACTCACGCTGATTGGCTGGCTGGTATTCACGGGCAGCCTGTCGGAAGCGGTCAAGAACATGGTCACGGTGCTGGTGATCGCCTGCCCGCACGCGCTCGGTCTCGCCGTGCCGCTGGTCGTTGCCATCTCGACTACACTTTCTGCCCGAAACGGTTTGCTCGTGCGTCAGCGGATCGCGCTGGAGAGCGCCAAAGACCTGAACACGATCATCTTCGACAAGACTGGGACGCTGACCAAAGGCGAACAGGGCGTGGTGCAGGTTGCCGTCGATGGCATCGCCGAAGCGGATGCACTGCGCATTGCTGCCGGATTGGAAGGTGACAGCGAACACATGATCGCGGAAGCGGTTCGCACGTATGTAGAGGAACAGAACATCGCACCGGCATCGGTCAGCCGTTTCGAGAGCATTGCTGGGCGCGGCGTGAAAGCCGTCGTCGAAGGTGTGACCTACTTTATCGGCGGTCCGCGCTTGCTGGAACAGCTCAATCTGCGCGTCCCCGCCTCGCTCGAAACGGCGAAGTCGAATGCAGAGAATGCCGGACAGTCAGTCATCTATCTGACCCACGAAACAGCAGTGCTGGCGCTGTTCGCCATCGCTGATGTGATCCGCGAAGAAAGCCGCGAAGCGGTGCGGAAGCTGCACGATCTCGGTCTTAAAGTAGCGATGCTGACCGGGGACAGCGAGCCTGTCGCACGCGCAGTCGCAAAGGAACTGGACATCGACACGTATTTCGCGCAGGTGCTGCCCGAACACAAGGCGGACAAGGTGCGCGAACTGCAACAGGGCGGCGATAAAGTGGCGATGGTCGGCGACGGCGTGAACGATGCGCCCGCGCTCGTCACCGCCGATGTCGGTATTGCCATCGGTGCAGGAACAGATGTCGCCATCGAAAGCGCCGGGATCATCCTGGTACGCTCTAACCCGATGGATATTGTCAAAATCATCACACTCAGCCGCGCCACCTCTCGCAAGATGATCCAGAACCTGATCTGGGCAACGGGTTACAACGTCGTGGCTATTCCGCTGGCGATGGGCGTGCTTGCGCCGTTCGGTATCACGCTTGACCCGGCGATTGGCGCGGTGTTCATGTCGATTAGCACGGTCGTCGTTGCGTTCAATGCACAACTCTTGCGCGGTCTGGATTTATCGGGGGCATCCTGATGCAGCGTATGGTTGACGGATGAACAACAAACGTGGCAGGCACAGGTCACACAGCGGCGGGCTGAACTGGATGCGGAGTATGGGATCAGCGATGAGTAAGCCCAAACACGCCATTTAGCGCGTACCCGATGCGCAGGTCTGTCGTATCGTAGAATGCGAGAAGTAGTGCAGAGGAATCAGCAATGGCAGAAGCAATCAAGCAAATTGAACTCCCTATCACAGGGATGACCTGTGCATCATGCGTGCGAAACGTTGAACGCGCGTTGACCAAAACGGAAGGTGTGGACGGTGCCACCGTCAACCTAGCGACCGAGCGTGCCAGCGTGCAGTTCGATCCACAGACCGTAAGCGTGCCTCAGATCGTTGAGCGGGTCAAAAATGCGGGCTACGGTGTGGCGACCGCCTCCATCGAACTCCCCATCACTGGGATGACGTGCGCGAGTTGTGTACGCAACGTCGAACGTGCCATTGGCAAACAGCCGGGCGTGCTGGAAGTCGCGGTCAATCTGGCGACCGAAAAAGCGACCGTACAGTACCTGCCGAATGCGATACGGCGTGGCGACCTGATTAAAGCGGTGGAAGGCGCAGGATCAGGATATGGCGTGGTTGACCTCTCGACCGCTGAAGCGCCAGAAGATGCCGAACGCGCCGCGCGTCAGGCGGAGATCGACCGCCAGCGGCGCATGGTCTTGATCGGTGCGGCGTTCACCATTCCGCTGTTCATCCTGAGCATGGGGCGTGACCTGTACATGGCGAGTTTCGCCGGGAACAGCATGGCGGAAATGATGCTCTCCGGCGAGATGGCAGGCCCGAACCCAGTGCTGAACCGGCTGCTGTGGTCGGGCTGGCCGTTCGTCTTTCTGCTGCTGGCGACCCCGGTACAGCTCATCGTCGGGCGACAGTACACCGTTGGCGCATGGAAGGCAGCGCGCAACGGCACGACGGGTATGGACACCCTGATCGCGCTCGGTTCATGGGCGGCGTATCTGTACAGTATCGTCGTATTGATCGGTATGGTCGTAGGCTACAGCGCAGTTGGCGCACACGTCTATTTCGAGACCGCCGCCGTCATCCTGACGCTAATCACGCTCGGTAAGCTGCTGGAAGTGCGTGCCAAAGGGCGCACCAGCGAGGCAATCAAAAAGCTGCTCGGTCTGGCACCGAAAACCGCAACGCTGCTGCGGGATGGTGATGAAGTCGAGGTTGCCATTGATGATGTGGTCGCGGGCGATCATCTGATCGTGCGTCCCGGTGAGCGTATCCCCGTCGATGGCTTGGTCGTCACTGGGCGGTCATCGGTCGATGAGTCGATGCTGACGGGTGAAAGCCTGCCCGTCAACAAAGAGACGGGCAGCGAAGTCATCGGTGCCACCATCAACAAGCAGGGGCGGCTGGTGATTGAGGCGCGGCGCGTCGGCGCAGAGACGGCACTGGCGCAGATCGTTCGACTGGTCGAACAGGCACAGGGGTCGAAAGCGCCGATCCAGCGCGTGGCGGATCAGGTATCGGGCGTTTTCGTGCCGATTGTGCTTGTTCTTGCGGCATTGACCTTCCTCGGCTGGTTGCTGATCGGGCAGGTCGGCTTCACAGCGGCGCTGGTCAACGCGGTCGCGGTGCTGGTGATTGCCTGTCCGTGCGCGCTGGGACTGGCAACCCCGACGGCAATCATGGTCGGGACGGGACGCGGTGCAGAGATGGGCGTGCTGTTCAAGAACAGCGAAGCGCTGGAGAGCGCCAAGCGCGTGCAGGTGGTGGCGCTGGATAAGACTGGGACGATCACGCGCGGTGAACCGAGCGTGACGGATATCGTCGCACTGCATGGGTGGAATGAAGCTGAAGTGCTGCGCCTGACGGCGATTGCCGAACGCGGCAGTGAGCACCCGCTTGGTCAGGCGGTGGTGGCGGCGGCGTTGGAGCGAAATCTCACCTTGACGCAGCCGGAAGCGTTCGAGGCGGAGTCCGGGCGCGGGGTGCGGGCGACGGTCGAGGGCAGGACGATCCTGGTCGGCAGTCCGCGCTTCATCCGTGAACAGGGACACGATTTAACCGCATATATTGGGCAGATCGAAGTGCTGCAAGGGCGGGCGCGTACTGCCGTGCTGACGGTCATTGACAGCGTGTTGGTGGGCATTTTGGGCATTGCCGATACTGTCAAGGATGGATCACGCGAAGCCGTCGCTGCACTGCGGGCGCAGGGCCTCGAAGTGGTGATGATCACCGGTGACAACGAAAAGACCGCACAGGCGATTGCCCGCGAGGTAGGCATCACGCGCGTGCTGGCGGACGTGCTGCCGGATCAGAAAGCGGAGATGGTCAAGCGACTCCAGTCCGAAGGACGCAGAGTCGCCATGGTCGGCGACGGCATCAACGACGCGCCCGCCCTGGCTCAGGCGGATGTCGGTAGCGCCATCGGCACGGGGACGGACATCGCCATTGAAGCCTCAGACGTGACGCTGGTAAGCGGCGATTTGCGCGGTGTGGCGCGGGCGGTCAGCCTGAGCCGCGCGACCATGCGAACCATTTACCAGAACCTGTTCTGGGCGTTCATCTACAACATCATCCTGATCCCGGTGGCGATGGCAGGTGCGCTGATCCCGATGCTTGCCGCTGCAGCGATGGCTTTTTCGTCCATCTTCGTTGTAAGTAACAGTCTCCGCCTCCGGGGACGTAAGATCGAGGTAGAACCAGTCGCACAGCCAGCCGCGCTGAAGCCAGCGAACGCGGTCGGGGATTAGCAGGTTTGAAGGGGCGCTCACTATGAAAGTGAACGCCCAACGTCATGTTGGTTCAATATTGAGTTAGATGAGTTGGCAGTTTAAGATAGGATAAATTGACTGAGCTATATCTTGATAAGCTAACCGGAGTCCAGCTGATGCATCAATGTGTCATTTTGGTTGACAACTCAAACATTTTTATTGAAGGGCAAAAGTTCTCAGCGCGACAAAAGGGTGTATTTAAATCTTCTCCCACTGACAAAAGCCCACAAGACCCAGCTTGGCGCATCAACTTTGAACAACTCATTTTATCTTTAGCAAATGGTAGAAAAATACACGCTGCAATTTTAGTTGGTTCACGTCCGCCCAAAAATGATAGTGTCTGGGATGCAGCTAAGCAAGGTGGGTTTGAAGTTATTGTTCATGATAGAGACAGTAGCAATAAGGAGAAAGCAGTCGACACTGAGCTTGTCGCTCAAGGAGTAAAAATCATTCTTAAAGCTCCTGAACCAATGGTTTTGATTATTGCGTCGGGTGACAGAGATTTCATACCTTTAGTAAAGACCGCACAAGAAGAGCAATGGGAAGTTGAAATGTGGGCTTTTTCTTCTTCGTTTAGCCTAACCGGAGAGATGGCAACTTCTGTTGATCGTACTATGCCACTTGATCAACAATTTGAGACAATAGGCAAGTATGATTTTGAGTGGCCAATTCCATAACATAACTTTTACAGCTTTGTGACACTACAACAGACCTTATCACCTTGATGAGGTCTGTTGTCCTGAAAAGCGCGTTAACTGTGCATTATTCTAACTTACGCCTCGGTGGGCGCGTACTCGATGGCGGTCAACGCCTGCTCGATAGTGTCCCACGAGGCAGGCTGCTTCCACTGTACGGTGACGAGCTGCCCCGGCTTGTTGAT
>JACSRG010000485.1 GCA_014879865.1 Anaerolinea sp. | reverse complement strand
TGGCGCGCAGCCTCGGCGAACTGACGACCGGCGAGATCGACCAGTGGATCACGGATGCGCTGGCGGGCTAGTCCCCTGCTCCGCGCCGGAGTCGCCGCTGCCCTGCTGATCACGGCGGCGGCACTGATGCTCGACGCGGGGCTGCCGCAGCGCAGCGACTATACGCAGATCGGGCTGCTCGGCAGTCTCCCGATTGCCCCGGAGATCAACGCCAGCGCCCCGCCCTTTGACCTGATCACCCGTCAGGGCACCATCCGCTTCAGCGATCTGCTCGGCAAGCCGCTCGTCATCAACTTCTGGGCGACGTGGTGCGTCCCCTGCGAAGTCGAACTGCCCGAATTGCAGGCATTTCAAGACGCGCACCCCGACGCGGTGGTGATCGGCGTGAATGTCGGCGAAGACCCCGGCGTCGCCGAGGCATGGGCAGCAGAACGCGGCGTCACCTTCCCGATCACCTTTGACCAGCGCGGGCAAATCGCCGGACTGTATGCCGTGCGCGGAATGCCCACTACATTTCTGGTCGCACCCAATGGTATCATCCTACATATCTTCTTTGGCGCGACCACCCGTGCCGCGCTCGAAAACCGGCTAGCACTTTCACTGACCCAGTGAGGAGGATGCGTGAACGCACTTGAGAAACGGCGGCAGCGGGCGCTGCGGCTGAACCGATGGACGTTGAGTCTCGCCCGGAATTGGCTGCGCCTCGCGCTGGTAGTGATCGGCTTGTACGCTTCCCTCCCATGGATCGCGCCGACCCTGATGCACTTCGGGCTGACTGCGCCCGCGCGCGCCCTGTACACGCTCTACAGCCCGTTTTGTCACCAATTCGCGTTCCGGTCGATCTTCCTCTACGGCGATCAAGCCTTTTACCCCCGCGCCGTCAGTGGAGCGCCGCTCGGCTCGTTCGAGGAATACGCCAGTCAGTCGGACGAGTGGAAACAAGCCGTATCGCACTGGGTCGGTTTGCCGGGACGCAGTTTCTTCACCTCGATTGACGAATTCGACCCGTACATCTGGTCGCCGGATTTGCAGTTTGCCGCCCGTGAGTTCCTCGGCGATGCGCAAATGGGTTACAAGACCGCGCTGTGTGCCCGTGACGCGGCGATCTACGCGGCGGTCTTTTTCGGCGGCGTGATCTACAGCATCCCGGTCGTGCGGCGGCGCTTGCGTCCGATCCCGCTCCCCTTGTACGTACTGCTCGGCTTAGCGCCCATCGGCATCGACGGCTTGAGTCAACTGCTCGGTTATGCGCCGTTCAACCTATGGGAACCGCGCGAGACCGAACCGGTCTTCCGTGTCGTCACCGGGGCGTTGTTCGGGCTGATGAACGCATGGCTCGGCTTCCCGTACCTCGAAGAATCCTTCCGCGAGACGCGCCGCCAGATCGAGTACAAGCTGGCGCGGGCAGGCATCGCCTTCTGAGGCGAATCTGACGGGAAATGAAAAACCCCCGATCTGCTGACCGGGGGTTTTTGTTTTGCTTGTGCCGGTGATTATCTCACCGGCGGAACTGCGGCGTGGTGGCTAACTGGATCCGCCACCGCAGCCGCCCGGAGGACAGAACGTCCACGTTGCCGTCGGCGTGCGCGACGCGGTGAAGGTCGCGGTTGCCGTTGGCGCGGTCGTCGCCGTTTGCGTCGGCGAACTGGTGTTCGTCGGCGTGTAGGTGTACGTCGGCGTGCGCGAGTTCGTGAACGTGTACGTCGCCGTCGCCGTGTAGGTGTTCGTCGCCGTGAACGTCCGCGTGTACGTCGCTGTGAACGTCCGCGTGTTGGTCGGCGTGAACGTCCGCGTGAACGTGTTCGTGTTCGTCGGCGTGAACGTCCGCGTGAACGTGTTCGTGTTCGTCGGCGTAAACGTCCGTGTGAACGTCTGCGTGTTCGTCGGCGTGAACGTCCGCGTGAACGTGTTGGTCGCCGTGAACGTGTTCGTTGCCGTGAACGTCCGCGTGAACGTCGGCGTATTCGTCGGCGTGAACGTCCGTGTGAACGTGTTGGTCGCCGTGAACGTCCGCGTATTCGTCGGCGTGTTCGACGCGGTGAACGTCCGCGTTGCCGTGAACGTGCGTGTGAACGTCGGCGTATTCGACGCGGTGAACGTATTGGTCGGCGTAAATGTCCGCGTGAACGTTGGCGTATTCGTCGGCGTGAACGTCGGCGTATACGTGTTGGTGTTCGTCGGCGTGTACGTGTACGTGTACGTCGCGGTTGCTGTGGGCGGTGTGACATCACCACCACAGGCAACAGCCACCACATCGTCCACGTAGTTCAGGATGTTGGCAGACGTGACATCGAAGTAGGAGTTCGACACACCCGCTTCGCGGTAGACATCATCGCTGGTGGAGTCCGGGAAGGAGATGCCCAACGTGACGATGTACATCCCTGCGTTGCGCGCGTTCGTCGCCACCGTGCGAATCTGGTTGTTCTGGGTCGAATTACCATCATCGCCCACGATCCAGATCATGACTTGCATTGCACCGGTGGTGCGCCCGTTCGCCAGCAGATTGTTGTACCCGGTTTGGATGCCAGACCACTGCACGCCGTTCTGGTTCACACGGCTCAACGTGCCGATCGTCGAGAGCACGGTGTTCCGGTCGCCGGTCGGGTCAGGGATGTTCGAGTAGACGACATTCGAGAACGAAGTGATGCCGATATTCGTCCGGGTCGTGCTGACATCGTACGCCCACGCGATCTGGGTCATGAAGTTCCTGACCGCAGTGTTCTCGCCGGCGGTGAGGTCATTCGAGCGATCCGTCACGAACATGATGTCCACCGGCAGCGTACACAGCGGCACAGGCGTCGAAGTCGAGGTTGCCGTGAAGGTGCTGGTCGGCGTGCGCGACGCCGTGAACGTCGCCGTGAAGGTCGCCGTATTGGTTGGCGTGAACGTCCGCGTGTACGTGTTCGTAAACGTTGCGGTGTTCGACGCGGTGAACGTCGCCGTCGCTGTCGCGGTGCTCGTGTGGGTCGCCGTGTACGTGCGCGTCGCCGTATATGTGTTGGTCGGCGTGTACGTGTTCGACGCGGTGTAGGTGCTCGTCGGCGTGTTCGAGCTAGTAGGCGACGGGGTCGCCGACGGGACGAGCGTCGAAGGCACTACGTCATACAGACCCGTGCAGGACGGATTGTCGAAGTAGAAGATCGTGCCGGCGAAATCGGTGTACCACATGCCGGGGAACGCCTGATCGACGGGCAGGCTGCCATCGCCCAGACCGTTGCGGAACTCGAGGTAGACCGAGCGTGATGAGCCGGGGCTGACCGTGAGACCCGCGCGCCATGTGCCTTCCCGCGTGAACGAGTCGAACTCGGACGAGGTGCTGTAGCCACCGGTCGGCGGGCTGGCGTCTTGACCCGGCGCAGCTTCCCAGATCAAGATGCTGCCGGGGGCGCGCGGCGGGACATTGCCGCCGTACACATCGACGAGCGCCTGACCACTGACGTAGCTTTGCCATTGAATGGTGAAGCCTGCCAATGTAACCGGGATGGCGAGGTTGTTGGTGAAGTCGAAGCGCACGACGCCAAACGCCTCAAACGACGCGGCAGAGATTTCGATGTTGCCGCCCGTGCACTGCGGCGTCGAGGTCGAGGTCGGCGTGCCTTCTTCCGGCGGCGGCGGTTCGTCGAACAGGACGCTGCCGTAGCAATCGTTCAGTCCGTCGGGGTCATCGACGTAGAAAGCCGACTCGCTGAAGACGTAGTCCGGCATATTCAACGCGTTGAGCTGTGCCGGTCCGTTCAAGAAGCGAACGCCTAACGTGTTCGAGCCGGGAGCCAGCAGCAGATTCGCCGCGCCCGCGAAATTGTACTCCGGTGTCGTGCCGGGTTCGGGCGTGCCTGCGCCGACGGTCACGGACGAGCCGATGTCCGACGGAGAGGTCGTATCCAACCCCGCCCAGATCGCGCCGGAGTTGAGGCTCAGAACGCCCACACCCATCAAGCCTTCATAGCCGCCGACCGCTTGCCAGTTGAGGACGACGCGCTTGAGCGCCACCGGGTAAGGCAGCGAGTTGTTGATGGTGAAGCGGACTTCGTCGTTGAGGTACGAAATCGCCTGATTCACCGTTACCGACGCGCAGGTGAACTGCGGCGTATCGGTCGGGGTCGGGCGCGGAGTACGCGACGCCGTCGAGGTCGCCGTCGGCGTATAGGTTTCCGACGGGGTAAAGGTCGCCGTCGGCGTGTCCGTGCGGCTGCCGCCCGTGCCATCGGGGTATTCGTAATCCAGCGGGATCGAACCGGGGCTGCGGAAGGCTTCGTTCACGGCGGTACGACGCGCTTGCAGCGGCAGGAACGACGCCAAGCCAAGCGGTGTGACCAGCGGGTGATTGAAGGTGATGACCACCGTCACTTTGTCGCCGGGACCGCCTGCATCGAGCCACGGAGTGCGGTCGCCGGTCGCGTTGGATGTCCACCCGTCGGCGACGTTGGCTGCGGTTGGCTGTTCTTGCAGGATACACGCGGGATAGAATTCGCCCGTCGTAATGCGCGTCTCAAACCGCTCATCCGGGTTTCCGGCGCTCGGCAGGTTGGTGTTATCCAGCTTGCCGCGCGTGCTGCAAATCATCATGCTGAACCAGCCCGGCTCGTCGGAGTGTTCCAACTCAAAGTAACGTTCCGGCGTTCCGGGGTCGCTGTCATGATCGCCGGGGAGCGGGCGATACCACACCTGATACCACGGCACGTTTGCCGGGTTCGGGTAGTTCAATGCGGCAGCACTGGTGGGTGCCCATGTCAGCGGATTCGACGTAATGCCATCGCTCAACCCGACAACCGGTTCGGGCGGAACTTGGCTGCCCAATGCCAGACCGGCAGCGCCACGCCGCGCTTCGTCGTAGATCGACAGAATACGCGCCATGTCCTTACGGCGGTTCTGGTCAACCGGGTCTTGCGGGTCGCAGTCATCGCCGCCGTACCATGTCGCGTACAGGCTTTCGGGACCGCCCACATAGATTTGTACGGCGTCGTTGGCGTTGCTGCCGGACGTGTCGTTCGGGTAAATCGTCGTGAGCACACCGCGCTGCGCTAGATTATGCTGCCGCGCCAGCACGACATCTTCTTCCGACACCACTTCTGCCCCGTCGATGCGCCCGTTGCCATCGTCATCACCGGCAAGTTCGTTGCGCAAGCAGGGGACAATCGAGTTCAAGTCCCCGTCGTCACCGGAGATGAGACGATATTCAAGATCAAGCAGGTACCGGTCTTCGTCGTAGCCACCGGTAGTGGCATAACGAGCAGCCGCACGAGCAGCGTTTTGCAGCGTCACCCACGCTTGGAAAATACGCCCGAATTCGATGATCCCGAAGATCAGGATCAGCAAGATCGGCAAGGTGATCGCAAACTCCGCCAGCGTTTGCCCCCGTCTTCGTCTGGTCAATTCGGGTTCAATCATAGCATCCTCGATCTGCTCCGATGAAACACATTACTGCGACAACCGTGTAAACATGCGCGACGCAATTTCATTGAAGACACGGATCAACGCGGTTTCACTATCCGCCACGAAATAGTTTCCGCAGCTTTCGTCTGGCGGCAGCGGCGCCCATACGCCATGCGCCCCGGTTTCCGTTTCACAAGCGCCACGCGGACCCCAATCCGGCGAGGCGATGAGAGTGCCATCGTTCAACGCCACTTGATTCGGAATGCGTCCGCCCAATGATAACTGCCAGTAGTCGTTGTCAACGCGGTTGTTGTCCCCCACATCGGCGATGTAGCGCAGCAGTTCTTCGCCCAAATATTCCGAAACGCGCAGTTGATCCGGCGCGGAGCGAGCAACATAATTCTCCGGCGTATCCGACCAGCGCGGCAGCGGCAAGCCGGTCGCCGGATCGATGCCGCGCCGGCACAGATCAAGGTCGTTGCCGGTGTAGCCAGCGCACGACGTCCCCGTAGACGTATCGAATTCCAAGCCGAACCCGATGGTGAAGATCGTCGGGAGCTGCTGTTCGCCGACACGCCCGCTGCCCGCCCCGGTGCTGGTGCCGGTCAAGTTCGCCAGCCCGACCCAGTCCGCCCAGTCACGCGCGTAATCGTCCACGTCATAGTGCTCATAGCAGTTGTTGTCGTCCAGCGGCGCGACGTTGGGCTGTCCCGACAGGTTGGTGCAGTAATGGCGCGTTTGCGGCAGCCGGTCACCGCAGTACGGGAAGCTCGAATCATACGAGTCAGCCGAACGCAGGCGGGGCAGGATTTCCGCCCAACCATCGTCGAAGGCGATACCATTGCCATCCGAGTCCACCGTCGCCGTGACATCGGCAAGACCATCACCGTCGATATCGACCCATTCGGGGTCTTGCGTGCCGTAGGGGCACAAACCATAGGTCGCGTACCCCTGATCGTTGTAGGCGGGCTGCGGATCGGCGACGCCGGTCACGCTGTTCACATTGAACGGCTGCGGCGGATCCGGGATCGTCAAGCCGTTGCGCGACATCGGGTCGCTTGCGCCCGCCGCGCCGTCACTCAGGAGCACCATGATCCAGACCGCACCTTCTTGACGCCCGTTGGCGAACAACGCCTGACTGCCCGCCGCCAAGCCGCCGCCGATGTTCGTACCGGCGCACGAGGCGCGGCTTTCGTAGCTGGCGAGTACCCGCTTACCCGAATTATCGACGCCAAACCAGCTTGGCGTGGTGATGACCGCTTCCAGCAGCGTACCCGCCCCCGCGTAGGAGTCATCCATCAGCGTCCAACCGCCCGTCAGCGCCGCGTTATCAAAGGGACACGCACCCGCCACCGGCTGATCGTGGATGTAGCCGATGGGCAGCACGCTGTGGTAGATTGACCACGTCGCGTAGTCTACCGTCGCGAGGTCTTGTCCCGGAACGTCGGGATCGTAATAGATGAAGCTGTCGTTGTCATCGCGCACCCCTTCGTCGTCGCGGAAGCCATCCCACAGACCATCGTAGTTCCTATCGACGTACGTGCCGGGTTCAGCGCGTACGCCGATGATCTGCTGGAGCGTTTCCACCGCGCCGTTGCGCGACTGGTCGTCGCGTCCCGGCACGTCGAAAGAGCGTTCGGTCTCGATCATCGCGTCTTGGAAACCCGCTTCAACCGTGGAGGTATCGCCGTCGAGATCGCGCGGCTCACCATCGGGATCGACCAGATAGGCGTAGCGGTCGAAGGTCACAAACGCGACGCGATCACCGCGTGTGAAGTCGAGGCGACCGAGGAAATCCTCGGCGGCGTCACGCGCCTGCCGGAAAGGCTGGCAGATGAGATCGTCGAAATTGAAGTTGCCGTCCGGGTCGTTGCAGCAGCCGTAGTAGTTGTACATCGGGACGAACCCGCTGAACACCGTTCCCGCATACGTTCCGGCGAAGTGAGCGGCGACGAGACCAGCCCCGTATTCGGCTTCGTACTCGGAGAGCAGCCACGCGGGCACTGCCGGGAGCGCTTGCGACGAATAGGGCCACGCGCGGATGCGGCATTCTTCTCGCGGCTCC
>JACSRG010000616.1 GCA_014879865.1 Anaerolinea sp. | reverse complement strand
CCGAAGTTGGTTCGAGATGGGTAGAGAGTATTACGGTTCGAAGCGCCAATAATCGTATTTTCGTCGCACAGTTTACTTCGGTGGAAGTCGTCTCCGGGCTAATGCGACGAAAACAGAGCGGTGAGTTATCGGCACGACAGGCAAAGGCACTGCGTCTGCTGGTTGATCGACATTTTGCGCGAGAATATAGTGAGGTCGCTTACACGACGGCACTGGGTGATGCTGCGAAGGATTTGTTAGAGCGGTATCAGCTGCGCGCCGCCGACGCAAGCTGAATCGCATCGGCGTTGGACGTGTTTGCGGTCATCCGCCAACTGCGCCGTTCACAAATGACGTTCGTCTGCGCCGATCACCGGCTGTTAAGCGCGGCAATCGCCTGCACATCGACGACCCCAATTTGCACCCTTAGCTGCCGCGTCTACACGACCGGCGGACGGCGATGCAGCCAGAGCGTCGGGAAGGCGATGCCGAGCGCGATGGCGGCGAGAATCAACCCGGTGTTGACGAAATTGGTCGTCATTTCGATCAGGATCGGTTCGCCGGATGCGCCCTGCGCCGTCGAGATGCGGATCAAACCGAGCATCGTCCGATAGGCAAATGACCCCGGCACCATCGGGATTGCGCCGCAAATGGCGAAGATCAGCGATGGAGCGCGGTAGCGGCGGGCGAAATACGCGCTCAACACGCCGACCAAGCCCGCGCCGACGAGAGTCGCGGGGGCGATGCCGATGCCGAACTGCATGAGGAACGTTCGCAGGAAATGCCCGGACGCCCCGCAGATCAGACAGCCGAGCAGCGTGCGCGGCGGCACATTGAACAGGATGGCAAAGCCGACCGCTGCCACCCCCGACCAGATCACATCCGTGAGCAGCAGACTCCAATCCAAGTTCATAGACCCGTGACTCCTAAAAGCTGCATGGCGATCAGCAAACCGAGCGCGATACACAGCGAAATGACCGCGCCGGTCAAACCGCGCACCATCCCCGTGACCATGTGCCCGCGCAGCATGTCTTGCAGCGAGTTGATCAAATGGACGCCGGGGACGAGCAGCAGCACCGCCGCCGCCAGCGCGTGCTGCGGCTGCGGGCTGAGGCGAAAAATGGTCGCAGTGCTGGCAATCGCGCCGGCGGTGAACGCGGTCAGGACGACGATCAGGAACGGGTTGAAATGGCGCTTGAGCATCTCCTGACGGACGAACGTGGCGACGCCTGCCGCCGCCGCCGTCACGCCGAAAACTGCCCAATCTCCGCCGAACAAGCGGCTGAACCCGGCACATGCCAAGCCGACGGCGACGATCACGAGCCAGCGATTGTAGAACGGGCGCATATTGCTGATGCGGATGAGTTCCGCGCGCGTCTGGAAGCGATCCAGTTCGCCATCGACGATGCGGTGACTGAGATCGTTGATCTGCGCGACAATTGCCATGTTGACGCCGAGCGTCACCACGCGCCGGACTTTGGTGCGGAATTCTTCGCCACTGCTGGTGGTGACGACCAGCGCGTTCGGCGAAACAAGGATGTCGAGCCACGCCGCGCCGAGCGACGTGCCGATCAAATGGACGGTGCGTTCGACGCGATCCGTATCTGCGCCGTGCTGGAGCAAAAGCTGCCCTGCCCACAGCGCGAGATCGATCACGTCGCGTAGTTCTTCGCGGTCAAGGGCGGGCTTGGTGGTATGCGCCTCGTGTAAGCTCATGTGTAGTACTCGTTCAGGTTATCAGGGGGATGATTTATCCTCATCCCCCAGAAGCAACCGTTCCAGTGTACCGCCAAAGCCTACCACTTGAGTATGGTGGTTTAGTTAAGCAGAAGTGATCTTCGCTTCGTACGTTTCATCTATACGCTGCATGATCCGGTCGATGAACGGCTGGATGTACGGCGCGCGATTCGCGACCAGCGTTAGCTGCAGCTCAAGCTAATGCCATCAATGAAGTTACCGAGCGAGCCTTCCGTTATGGCACGGAATTGCATACGGGTAATGGTCTGACCTTCAGGGATAACATAGGTTGCCGTATATCCCTGCCAGCCTTCAGTGCCGGTACTCATTTCTAAGATTTGCGTCAATTCTGCTGCACCGGGAACGCCCATTTCCAACACAGCCTGATCAACCCCTTCACGTCCACGATGAGCAAATTCTATAGTGACCGTGGAATCGGGTGTGCTGGCGAAATCTTGGTAAAACAACGACGGCTCATTCGCATTGAGCTCGGCAAATTGATTACCCTCATACGCTACAACCCCGTTGAATCCGCTTCTCCATTGCTCGATCATATTGTCGGCGGCGGAAGTATCCCATCCCGGCACCAATCCAGCATCGCGGATTTCATAATCTCTTTGCAGAACCGATTCTTCGAAGCCAGTATTGTCTAGCAACGCGCATGCAGCTTCGTAGACTGGCGGCTCATCACACGTTTCCGATTCACGGGTGATCGAAATTTCGTCCAGCAGATTGCCCACTGAACCGTCTGTTGACGATGAGCTTACAGAGCGAAACTGAATGCGCGTGATGGTTTGACCTTCCGGGATGGTATAGGTTGCGCTGTATACTTTCCACTCAACAGTGTCTGTCTCGACTTGGAGAATCTCCGTCAATGCCGCACCGGGAACGCCCATTTCCAATACCGCTGAGTCAAGCCCTCGGCGTCCTCGATGCGCGAAACTCACAGTAATCGTTGTTCCCGGTACCGTAGCAAAGTCCTGATGAAGCGCAGCGATCTCATTCGCATTGAGCTCGGCAAATTGATTGCCGGCGTATGCCGGAATATTCTCAAACCCACTCATCCACTGCTCAATCATGTTGTCCGTAGCGGTCGTGTCCCATCCGGGTACCAAACCTGCATCGCGGATTTGCAGAGTCTCCACTAAAGGCGATTCTTCGAACCCGGTGTTAATAAGCTGTTCGCAACTTGCAGCATACGCTACTTGATGATTAACCTGCAAATGGATGGAGGAGACTAACACTACAGCCGCGAACAAAACCAGACGAAAACTTCTGGACACAAAGTTCATTACACTCTCCATATAAGACTGGTGGAAACTTTACGGAAAGTCAATTTTATTAGACGGTTCATAATTGTCAAATTTATTTACGTGCTTTATTTTATTTAACTATTATATAACCTAACAATGAAAACTGCGGTGCTGCTCATCGTGTCTTCGGTGAGTTCAATATGCGCAGCAGCTTGGGGCAGCCCGTGCGAAACTGCCCCATCTGTGGACATAGAAAAGGAAACTGTGGTGGTTTAGTTAGGCAGATGCGATCTTTGCTTCGTGCGTTTCATCTATACGCTGTTTGATCCGATCGATGAACGGCTGGATGTGTGGCGCGTTTTCGTCTCCGCCGAGTGCGTTGAGCAGGCGCGTTAGCGTGTCCACCAGCGATTCAAGTCCGTAAGAAGAGTTCGACAGCGAGAGATCAAAGACCGACACGAGCGCCTCTTCCGCCTCTTCGACCTTGCCGAGCGCGAGACGTGAGGTGAGCAGGTCGGCGTATGCCCAGTAGTTATCGACTTCTGCCTGAACCTCACCGCGCGCCAAGCGTTCGACGCGCTTGAACGAGGTGAGCATCTGATCACGGTTGTTACGGCTCATGTAGAGCATGGCAAGATTGCTGAACGGGTAGGAGGAATGCGGTGTAACTTTTGCCGCCTGTTCATAGGCGTACACCGCCTGATCCATCTGCCCGCGCCGCCGATATAGACCGCCCAACGACCCCCACCACGACTCGCTGTCGTCATCGACCAGCTTGGGCGAGGCTTGCAGCGCGTTGATCAGGTAGGCTTCGGCTTTGTTGAGCATCTGGTCGCGCTCCAAGCCGATGGGCATTTTGTCGCCGATGCGGCGGTAGACATAGCCGAGCGCCGCCTTCGCCAGATGAAATTCCGGGTCGATTTCGAGCGCGCGCAGCAGGTGACGTTCGGCGTCTTGAAGCTGGCTGCTCTGCACGTAGACATAGCCGAGGCGGTAGTGGATGAGCGGGTTATTTTCGTCCAATGCGAGTGCGCGTTTGTAGGTATCCGCTGCACCCTGCAAGTCCTGCGCTTTGTACTGGCGTTCGCCCAACGGCAGCAGCGAGAGCGCGAGCGTCGATTTTTCGTTGGTGCGGCGCTGGTGTTCGAGGTTTTCGAGCAGAATTTCGCTCATCTGCGCGAGCGACTTTTCTTTCTGCCCGACTTCGGATTCGAACTGGGCGCGCAGTTCGGCAAGCTCCGTGTCGAATTTCTTGCGCTGAGCGGTCATTTCCTCATCGACGCGCTTGCGCGCTGCGGCGAGGTCGCGCTGAGCGGAGAACAACCGGGTTACGCCGACGACACCGAGCGCCGCGCCCGCGATGGCTATCGCCACGCTGATCGCTTCGAAGATGCCGAGGAAGCGGCTGGCGTCTTCGGCGTAGCGGGCGGCTTCTTCCATCGAGCGGCGTGCCTCATCGCTGTACTGGCGGAACAAATCAAGCTGTGCTTGGTCAATCGGCGTCGGCGCAGGCGTCGTCTCCTGCGCATGAGCGACCGACGCGAACAGGAGACACAGCATCAAAACGAAGGCAAGGCGGCGCATGGGCTGCTCCTAATAGCCGAAGTAGGCTTCTAACCAGCGGCGGAGCGTGTCTGCACCCGCCTTAATGGAAATTAGGTGAACGTTATCCTGTTCGAGGATTTCGCTGACACGCTGATCCGTGCTGCCGCCCGCGCGTTTTGCTGCCGCCAGTTCGTCGGCGAAGCGTCCGCTGCCTTCGAGCACCAGCAGGGGGATTTCCGGGTAGGTGACGGCGGTGTGATGAATTTCCTTGCGCACGATCTCGCCGCCGTTGACGATAAAGCCGAGCATCTTTTTCGCGCCGCGCCCGGATGACGAACGCGCTAACTGCACGAGCATTTCTGATTCAGCGCCGAAGTCAGTTCCATCGACCAGCACGAAATGCGAGTGAAAGGCATCCAAATCCGCCATGCGATTGGCGGGCGTATGACCGGGATAATAGACGACGCTGTCCGGCGCGACGCCGACGAGCGGAAAAGTGTACTTCCGCCGATGACGTGCCAAGCCGATCAACGCCATGACACCGCCCGATGTGCCGCCGTCGATCAGCGTAATTTTGCGTTCGTGCGCGAAGCGTGCCAAGCCATCTTCGATGGTCGAGCGCGTGACCGCCTGCGAGTCGGTATCCATGCCGCCCGCGCCGCCGCTGATGAAGATCGTCGGGAGGGGAACGGGCAGGTTGAGCGCCCGCACGACCTCATCCGGGTCAGCAGTTCGTAAACAGCGTACCGCTGTCGGCGTAGTGTCATTCGGGTAATGGATGGGGAAGACTTCTAACTGCGAAGACCGCGCGGGCTGTGTCGTCCCGCCGAATAATCGTCGAATCACGTTCATTATCTTGCTCCCGCGCGTTCAATGTCTTGCGCAGATTATAAATCCAAATTCGGGAGGGCGGAGGTCAACCCCGCCCCCAATCCTTAGGGTAACCGTTTCATCTATTTGGCTGGCTGTTCCGACGTGCAGTTCGGGCAGCGCGTCGCTTTGATGGCGATGGTCGAATAGCAGTACGGGCATTCTTTCGTCGTCGGGTCGGCGGCGGGAGCAGGTTTTTTCAAGCCGGATTGCAGACGATTGAATGAGCGGATGATCAGGAAGAGGACGAAGGCAACGATCACGAAATTGATGACCGCGTTGAAGAACAACCCCCAGTTGAGCGTCACCGCGCCAGCAGCCTGTGCATCGGCAAGCGTAACATACGGTCCTGCCGGTGTGCCATCACGCAGCACTGTGAAGATGTCCGAGAAGTTGATTCCCCCGGTGACGAGTCCGATGATGGGTGTGATGAGGTCTGCGACGAGCGAACCAACAATCGCCGTGAACGCCGCGCCGATAATGATACCGACGGCAAGATCAAGCACATTGCCCCGCATAATGAATTCACGAAATTCCTTGATCATGTGACGCTCCTTCTGGTAGTCTGTACACACCTTCAACCATAGCTTAACCTGCCTGTGACGACAAGTTCTGCGATAGGGAATTATGACTAGCAATCATCTGTTTGCTGCCGATTTGCTGGATTGGTATACACGCACTGCCGTCGATCTCCCATGGCGCGGATCGTCTGATCCGTACCGCGTCTGGCTGTCAGAGATCATGCTCCAGCAGACACAGGTCGAAACGGTTAAGCCATACTATGCGCGGTTTCTGGCGGCATACCCGACGGTGAACGATCTCGCCGCCGCGCCGCTCGACGATGTGTTGAAATTGTGGGAAGGCTTGGGCTATTACAGCCGCGCCCGCAATCTGCACCGCGCCGCGCAGATGGTCGCCGCGTCGGGTGGGGCATTCCCGGCGACCGTTGAGGGCTTAATGGCACTGCCGGGGATCGGGCGGTATACGGCGGGCGCAATTGCCAGCATCGCGTTTGGCGTCCGCGCGCCCGTGCTCGACGGCAACGTGATCCGCGTCTATGCGCGGCTGCTCGATCTGCCGGATGACGTGACGCAGACGGCGACGCAGGCGCGCCTGTGGGATCAAGCCGAAGTGTGGCTGCCGGACGAGCGTCCCGGCGATTACAACCAAGCCTTAATGGATTTGGGTCGGTTGGTGTGCAAACCGAAGAAACCATTGTGCGGCGAATGCCCGATCCGCGCGCATTGTCTGGCGGCTCAGCGCGGCACACAGGAACAGCGCCCGGTCAAGGCGGCGAAAGCGCCGACGCCTCATTATGATGTCGCCGCCGGGATGATCTGGAATGAGCGCGGCGAACTGTTGATCGCGCAGCGTCCGCTCGATGGGCTGCTCGGCGGGTTGTGGGAGTTCCCCGGCGGCAAACAGGAGCAGGGCGAAACTCTGCCAGAATGCTTAAGGCGCGAACTGCGTGAAGAATTAAGGATTGAGGTCGAAATCAATGAATTGTTCACGCGGGTTGATCACGCCTTCACGCATTTCAAGATCACGCTGCACGCCTTCACCTGCCGCTATCTGAGCGGTGAACCGCAGACCATCGGCGTTAAGGCGTTCGCATGGGTGACGCCCGATCAGCTTGAGGACTATTCGTTCGGCAAGGCGGATCGGCAGGTGATCGCGGCGCTGTTCGAGCGACGAGATATGTTGTTGTAGTCCTTCCTCACGACGTGTTCCCCGTATGTACCATGTCAACTAAGATAGCCCTTAAGTAACGTTGACTTTACGTTGATTTAGTTTGTGAATTTTTTCCAACCTTAGCTATTCTCAATTGTCTACGACAATTAATCCCCTATACTAAGGTCAAGAACGTTAACACAAAACAACGACAACCAACATCACAGAAAAGGTCTCAACACAATGTCCATCATCAACCGGTTCCACAAAGATCAGAGCGGTCAAACCGCCCTCGAAGCCGCCATCATCCTCATTGCTTTCATCGTCGTCGCGTCACTGTTCGCCTTCGCCATCCTGTCCGCCGGTACATCCTCGACCGAAGAAGCGGAACAAGCCATTTAT